>JBDKUU010000603.1:0-10160 GCA_039679525.1 Phycisphaerales bacterium
ATCGGGCGCCAGCGTAAGCCTCCAGGCGACGCCGAACGCCGGCTACACCTTCACCGGCTGGTCCGGCAACGCTTCCGGCACGGCCAACCCGATCACGATCACGATGGACGCCAACAAGACGGTGACCGCTAACTTCGCGGCCGCCGGCGGCGCGACCGGGTACACCCTGACCGTGATCACGACCGAGGGCGGGAGGGCGTTCTGGAGCCCCACGCGGGCCAGCTATGCCCCCGGCACGACAGTCATCATGACCGCGCTCGCGAACGTCGGCTACAAGTTTGCCGGCTGGTCGGGCGACGTCACCGCCAAGAGCAGCTCGACCTCGATCGTGATGAACGGCAACAAAACCGTGACCGCGAGCTTCACCCCCATCAGCACCGTCACGACGTATGCCTTGACGGTCAACGCCACGAACGGCACGGTCACCAAGAGTCCCAACCAGACCAGCTACACATCGGGCGCCAGCGTAAGCCTCCAGGCGACGCCGAACGCCGGCTACACCTTCACCGGCTGGTCCGGCGACGCCTCGGGCACCGCCAATCCCATCACGATTACGATGAACGCCAGCAAGATCGTGACCGCGAATTTCGCGGCCGCCGGAAGCGGAACCACGTACACCCTGGCGGTCAACGCCGTCAACGGGACCGTGACGCCGACCCCGAACAAGGCGGCGTACAGCGCCGGCGAGACGGTGACTCTCCAGGCCACGCCCAATTCCGGCTATGCCTTCAGCGGCTGGTCGGGCGCCGCCGCCGGGACTGCCAACCCCGTCACGATCACCATGAACGGCAACAAGAGCGTGACCGCCAGCTTCACCCCCGTCGCCGGCAGCGGCAGCGAGTACACGCTGACCCTCAACGCGGCGAACGGCCGCGTGTCGTACACGCCTCAGAAGGCGACGTACCTGCCCGGCGAGCGGGTCTACCTCTCGGCTCTCGCGGACTATGGCTACGTGTTCACCGGCTGGTCCGGCGACGTCATCAGCAAGAGCGCTTCGACCTCCGTCGTGATGAACGCCAACAAGTCCATCACCGCCAACTTCGCGCCGAAGCAGTTCACGGTGACGATCAAAGCAACCGGCGGCTCGGTGGTCAAGAGCCCGAACAAGGCGACCTATGGCTACGGCGAAACCGTGACCCTCACGGCCGTGCCGAACGCCGGCTACAAGTTCGCCAGTTGGGCCAGCGACGCGACGGGGACCGAGAACCCGACCACGATCACAGTCAGTAAGAACATGACCGTGACTGCGAAGTTCGTGCTCGGCAACTAGGCCACGGGAACTGCGAGCGGCCGCCTGATCCGGCGGAATCGCGTGGACATCGCGTCTGATTCGATTGAAAAGGGGCTGCAACCTACGGGTTGTGGCCCCTTTCTTGTTATCGCCCTCTGCTGGCGCCCGCAGGTCGGTTCTGCTCCAGCCGCTGGATCTGCGCGGCGATCTGAGACGCCAGCTTCTCGTCGCCCGCCGAGCGGGCCGCCTGGAGAGCCTGGTCCAAAGTGCTGAGAGCCCTCTCGAACTGGCCCATCTGAGCATATTCGATGCCCAGATACTCAAGCGCCTCGGCATTGCGGACTTCTCGCTGCAGGATGTACTGCCACTGGGCAATCGCCTGATCGTGGCGTCCCAGGCGCCCCAGAGTGATGGCCAGGTTGAATCGAATCGTCGTATTGGCCGGGTCCAGTTCCACCGCCTTGGCCAGGTGCGTCAGTCCCTCCTGGAGCGACCCCTTCGTGGACAGCAGCAATCCCAGGTTGGCCTGCGCCAGGACATGGTCCGGCTTGGCCTGCACGGTGAGCCGGTAATGCTCGATGGCCTGGTCGAACTTCTTCTCCTGCTCCAGCATCATGGCCAGATTGTAGTGCGCCTCGTGATCGTCGGGCCTCAGTCGCACGGCCTCCAGCCACTGCTTCGTCGCCTCCTGACGATTCCCTATTCGGAACATCGCCACGCCGAGGTTGAAATGCGCCTCGCCATTGTCGGGGGCGATTTGTAGTGCTTTCTCCAGACTGTTCACCGCTTCGGCCGTCTTGCCCGCGCTGAGCAGGACGACCCCGAGCTGAATGTGCATCTCGGCTTCCTTCGGCTTGATCTGAACTGCTTCCGAGAGACGCTGGACCGCCTCGTCATACTGCCGAAGACCAAAGAGAGCCAGGCCAAGGTGGTGCAGGGCGTCCGCGTTGCGGGGATTGAGCTCCAGGGCCCTTCGCGCCTGGCGTTCCGCGCCCGCGTAGTCGTTCGACTTGAGGAATTCCCAGGCCGCCCGGGCGTAAGAGACATCGTCGATGAAGCGCTCCCGGATGCGGCGGATCGCATCGGGATCGGCATTGACGAACTCGGGTATGTTGGCCGCCCGGTCGGGCGACGTCAGATGGTCCAAAACCACCGCAGGCGTGCTTTCGCCCCGCTCATCGATATGGGTCAGATACAGACGGGTGTACGCCGAGTCCGGCTTGCCGGAGAACACGAGCCACTTTCCGCTCGGCGAAAAGCTGTGCCACGAATTCATCCGCCTGGTGTTGGCCCGCAGTCTCCTCGCTTCTCCGCCCCCGGCGGGGATGATGTACAACTCGCTGTCCGGCTGGAGGAGCATGTAGTTCTCCGCCTTGCAGAACACGATCCATTTGCCGTCCGGCGAGAATCTCGGAAAGAAATTGCTCTTGCCGTTGAAGCTGGCGCCCGCCAGGGGCTCGGCCTTGCCCCCTTTTCCCTCGTTGAAAGGGATCTTGTAGAGATTGAATTTGAAGGGCCGGCCCTCTTCGAGAAACTCCCGGCATTCCTCGGGACTGAGAAGCACCTTTCTCTCGCCGCCGGTCCTCTGCAGCTTGTGCGCCTCGCGGGACGCGAAGACGATGTACTTGCCGTCCGGGCTCCAGGTCGCGTTGCTCTGCACGAGGTTCGGATCGTCCGCGCCCGGCAGCGACTGGAAGACCCCGGTCTGCCGGTCGTAGACGCACAGGATGCCCTTGACCGGGAAGAACAACTGAGAGAACTCCATCCCCGGCTTCGGGACAAACACCGACTCGTCCTTGACCGTGCTGACGACATACCGCCCGTCGGGAGAGACTTGCGAGAGCAGGCCGTAGGTCACCTCGCCGGGCGTTCGCTTGTAGTCGCCCCAGGTGATGATCGAATCCCTGTCCAGGACCATCTGCGCCCCGACCTTCGCGATCGCGTACGAGCCCTTGTCGTTGGCGTAGTCGATGTCCATGCCGAGGACCGAACCATCGGCCGAGAACGAGTGACAATTGCCGCAGACCGGCAGTTTCTCGAGCACAACCGGCGGCGGCGCGTCGGATGAGATCGATCCGAAACGCCAACGAATCCGCGACGGGTCTTTCACAGCATCCACGAAGGGAAGATTCACCTCGCGATAGAATAGCGGCGCCCCCACCTTGTCCGAGGACGTCATGATCGTGATGCGGCCCGTGGAGAGGATCTGCGATGGTGCGCCATGGCTCACGCCGGCGACCGTCACGACAGCCGATTTCTCTAGGGACCGTCGCTTGATCTCCTCCCAGATGGACGGTCTCGGCCTCCATTGCGCCTCTCGCACAAGGGCGTTGACGCGTTTGCTCCCGTCCGGAAACTCGATCGTGACCAGCCACAAATCAGAGCGGGCGTCACTATCCTTCCAACGGAAAACAGGAGCCGGAATCTCGGGGGGAAAGAGGGTCTCATTCAGCGGGTTCTCTATCGACAGCGGCCCGGCTTGACCGGCGCTCGCGAGAGCCGGCAGAATGTCGTCCGGCCCCGCCCCGCCGGAAGACAATAGCACAGAGCAGACCGTGACGATTCCGACCACGGCCGCAAACCCTACAACCGCACCTCGAATCGGTTTCTGCATAAGCCTTCCGTCGACTTCCCCCATGGACCCGACGAAACACATCTGCACAGCTTGGGCTCCATGTTACCATGTGGAGGCATCCGATTTCAATACCTATCGCGACGCGAGGACAGAAGGCGGTGCATGTCCGTGGTCACACGAGCACCGTGAGCGAGCTCTCGACGCGTGGGTTGAATCGAGACGGCTCACCATTTGAGCGCAGCCGGCGTACTGCGAAGACTCCCAGGGACACGGCCCTTGTTGTTCTACACATCTTCGGCTTGTCGAGATGCGAGACGTTGAAAGCGTCGAAGAGCGGGGGCGCCGCCCCCGGACCCCCGAGGTTTTGCGCTTTGGGCCAGAGGCATGATGGACAAGATGGAGGCTTCGCCAAGACAGTGGGATCGTCCACACCCCGGAACCGGGCTCTGCCGGCATCATGCTGCTTGCGTTTTGGGCCGGGAGGACGAGGACGATGCTGCCCATCGCCTTGGAGCCCGCGGATTCCGGATCTGTCCGTTCCTTCCCCTATCTCGCAGTCCCGTCCGGCCCCGGCACAATACGCGAGTGAAGCGTTCGCTTTGGGCTGTGCGCAGCACGCCTCATGCTGGTGACGCCAAAGCGGAAGACTCCCGCCGTCCAGCGGTGGACGCCGGATCAGTCCGCTGAACGATCAGTGATTCGCCGCGCCCGGCGATGGATACATGGCGATCCAGTTGCCGGGATCGTTGCCGTACGCTTGACGGTCGACCCGGCCCAGCGACTTGCCCTTGCCGTCCGCCTGGACGGGCCAGGGGTCTACGCCTCCGGCGAAGTCCTGCGGGCGCGAGCCGTCGCTGTAGACTACCCGGTCCACGCGGATCCAGGACCGCGTGCCATTGTCGTCCTGGCCGCCCGGCTTGCTCAGTTGAAGCCTCTGCGTGTCGTCGGCCAGCTTGCCCGTCCGCCAGGACAGGACCCGCACACCGGCCGGGATCGCATATTCCGCACGAAGCTGGTCCGCGTCCGCAGCCAGAACGAGGTACTCCCCCGGCGTCAGCGTGACAGGCGGGTCGCTCGGGAACAGTAGTTCGATCCCCGGATCCTCCGGGTCGTCCGCGAAACACCACGGCGACGCCTTGTCCACGTCGTACAGGGCAACCGGAGCGTCGCTGATGTTCACCAATTCGACATACTCCGTGTCCCCCGCGTCCGCCGGATGGTACATCACCTCGCTAATCACGACAGGCCCCACGATGGGCTCAGCGTTGGCCTTTCCCGGCGTGGGTTCGCTCAATGACACGAAGTTGTACGAACCTGTGCTTTTCTGCCATCGCCCCAGGGAGACCCCCGCGTCCGAGGCGTCGAATTTTTCCTTCTCGCTGTACCCCGTGACGACGCCGGCCAAGCCCGAGTGTAGATACACGGTCTCACCGTCCTTGCTCAAGCCAAAGGGCGTGCTGCATCCAGCATCGGCCGCGTTGCCGAAGTGCTGGTCCTGGGTGAAGACGAGATAGCCTCCGGCCGGGATGCTCGTGCCGTCGGCGATCCGATACTTGGTCAGATCGGCGTCGTCATCGCTGAGGAACCAGCCTGAGACGTCGATGGCCCGATCGGTCGTGTTGAACAGTTCGATCCAGTCCGACGCCTTGGCGGAAGGATTGCTCATCAGCTCGTTGATGACGACGGAGCCGGGCTCGGGCACTTGGCCGCCGTCGTCCTTGCCCGGCGAGCCGCCGGCCGTGGCGCTGGGCCGCCAGGCATCTCGGTTACTCAGATCCACGGCTGCCTGGGGACTCCGCACCGTCAGGGAGAAACCCAACCCATCGGTGAGGTCGAACCAATCGTCCTTGTACTCGAAGCTCTCGACGACCGTTCCGGCCGCATCGACCAGTTCGATCTTCTCGCCGGCGTTGTCCAGACTGCCCGTGTATTGCCCGACCAGCGGCAGTGTGCTGCCGTATCGGGCCATGAAGGCGGAGATGTCCTTGGCCACCAGGCAGTAGCCGCCCGCCCGCAGCTCGTATTTCGGGAAGCTGTACCCGATTCCCTTCGTAAATCGCACCATGGCCAGGTCGATCGGCTCAGAGCCGATGTTCGTCAGCTCGACATACTCTGCATCTGAGATTTGAGATTTGAGATCTGAGATCTCAGAAGCCGGATGGTACATGATCTCGCTGATCCGCAGGCTTTCGGCGACGGGGCCCACTCCGAAAACCGCCTCGTTCAACGCGCTCCACGTGGAACCGCTGAGGGCCCGGGCTTTCACTTGCACGCTTCGCGACAAGGCGATCGGCCCGGCGTACTTCACGGCGGTCGGAGAGACGCCGCTGGGCGTGTTGCCGGTTGCGGCGGCGCCGGATACGAGTTCCGCCGAGAAGAGGAAGTCCGAGCTCGTCGTGGACTGGTTCATCGCCTGCACGGCAAGGATGTTCTGGCCCAGTTTCAGCCTGCCGAGGTGCGACGAGACGTCGAACGGCTCGAAAACAGCCGCCTCGCTGTCGGGGTTTTGCGTGTAAGCGGCCGAGTTCCAGACAGGATTGCCCGTGAAGTTCTTCCGGGCGATCTCGACCCCGTTCAGATAAACGACGAAGCCGTCGTCGTAACGGACATTTAACGCGAGGGCAGACAGATTCACGAGGCTATCGACGGTGGTCGTGAAGGGAATTCGCACGTAGCAGCTTGCGTTGCGGGAGTACATCTGAGTCTGGACGTCGACGCCGATCAGGGATTCATAGCCGGTGCTCCGCTCGAAACCCACGCCGCCGGCGCCGCTGATCCAGGTGGAATCGTCGAACGCATCGCCGCCCTTCCACGCCTCCGAGACGGGGCCTGTAGGGATCAGGACGCGTTTGGCCGCATTCTCAGGAACCAGCTTGCCCTGGTTGGTGGGCTCGGAGACGGCTCCCGGAACCCGCGGGTCGCTGCCGTCCAGAGTGTACCAGATCGTCCCGGCGGCGTTCTGCATCGAGAGGCTCGCGCCGACCTCCGAGTGCCCGCCGTGCTGGTATTGGTCGTTCACGTTGAAGACCGGGGCGTCGATGCTCGGGTAAAGTCCACGCGAGCGGAACTGGGACAGAGCGATACTCGTGCGACGCGGGAAGTAATCGTTGAGGAGACGGTTCTTTTCCGGAATCCAGTACTTGTCGCGTGTGTAGAGATCGTAGGGCCCGCTCTGATACTGGTGCACGTCCCGGCGGTAGTCGCCCCACCTGGCCGATTCCGCGATCACGGCCGTCTCGATCTCATCGGACCGTTTGAGCCATCGCTCGGCGTTCCGCTCGGCGGTCAGGGCCCCGCCGTTGAAGAGATGCTTATGGACATGGTCGCCGAAGCGGATGCGGAACTCCGGGATGCTGCTGAGAGTCGTGAACAGGCCGGTGGGATCGGCCGCGGGGGAATTGCCGTTCTGATTGACGCTCTCGCAGACGTGCTCGCCGTCCCAGACGTAGAACCGCCACGGCCTCTTGTCCGGACCGCCGCCGGCAGCCCGCCAGTTGCCGTCGGTCTTGAGGTCGACATTGCCGGCGAACAGGTTCAACAGCGTCCAATCGATGAACTCGTCGATGTCCATCAACTCCAGAATGCGGGTCCAGTCCTTGCTCTGGACGACGCCCCGCAGTTCCTGCCATGCCTGGGCGGTGCCGCTCGTGGCTCTGCCGCCGTTGATGGCGTCGATCCGGTCGGGATCCCCGCCGTAGTACGCGGCGTAATGCGCGGAGACCGGCCGCTCCTGTAGATCGTACAGGCCCCAGTAGATGCCGTTGATGTAAAGGTGGACGTAGAAGCCGCGGCCGCCATCCGCCTGACCCATGTCCAGCATGGAGTCGTGCATCCACTGGTCCCGAATGTATTGGGTCCGCTGCCGCTGAGCCGCCTCCCAATGATTCCACGCGTTGTTGAAAAAGCCGCGAAGCTGGAGGGACTCGAAGCTGTCGACGGGGCTGCCGTCGAACAGCGGAAACTCGAACTGACCCGGGCCATACTCGCTGCGAAACCTCAGTCCGAAGCTGTGCTTGGGCATCTTCTGCGGGCTGCGGCTCTCGCCACCCTGAGTGCGGATGCCGCAATCGATGTGGAATTCCCTCGATCCATCGGCCGTGAACAACTCTACGGACACAGGTCGCTCCCAATCCTGGCCGCCCGTGCTGCTGTGGCCCGTGTAGATGTAGATGCCGCCGGTTTCCGCGTTGTTCGTTTGGCTGAAGAAATTGTCCTTGTTGGTCACCAGCGAGAGAGTCGGAATCGCCAGCATGGCGTCGTCCATCAGGTTGTTATACGCCGGGTCGTTGTAGACCTCAGGGTCCATCTCGTAATCCGCCGGGTAGCTGCCGAACCACTTGTCGGGATACCCTTTCGCCACGACATCCGCCTGCCTGGTGGTCATCGCGTCGGCCAGAAAGATGTAGGTCTGGGTGTCCACATTGCTGGGCAGCCAGCCGTCCTTGAGAGCCCGGGCTCGCAGGCAGGTGGTCTTCGCGATATGGATCGGACCGGTGTAGATATTGCCCTTGGGGAGCCGCCCCGTCGCCGAGCCGGGCTCGCTGCCGTCGAGCGTGTAGTAAATCACCGCTCCCGGCGTCTTGCTGGTGATGGTCACGTCGAACGGCCCGTCGCAGAAGCCGCGGTCCCGGCTGAACTTCGTGTCGGCCACGAGACCTTCAAAGGCGGCTGAGTTCAGATTCCCAGGCGTCGCAAGCATCATGAACCGCCAGTCGTCCGCTCCGGACGGATACCGCCCGTAGGAGACATCGCAACGCTGGGTCTTGAAGGTCACCTGATCGAGCAGCGTGGAGCCGTCCTTGTCAAACAAAGCCAATCGGTCGCCGCCGGCGTCGAGCCCGAACGAGGCATGGAGCCCGGAGTCCGTGGTGTCGCCGTCGAGCCAGACGATGAGGAGGCCCTTGGCGGGGATCTTCGTCGAATTGGAGACGCCTGTCGGGATCTTCCATTTCGCCGGGACGTCCAGATCGTCGGTGAGGTACATGCCCGCTGTGTCGATCGCGGCGTCACCTGCATTGTACAGCTCGACCCAGTCGTCGAACTGGCCCTGGGGGTCGGCGAGCGAACTGCTGTTGGCAGCCATGAGCTCGTTGATCAGCACCGGCCCCGCGGCCGCATGTGCGACGCAGCCCATTCCGAAGATGCACGCCAAGAAGAGAACCGCGACTCTCGCCGATTTACACATGCCGTTTTTCACCTCACTCCTGCGTATTCGATATGCTGTGACGCACTGGGGCCCCGCCGTGCGGTTGGAGGATATGCTGCGGGCGCGGCCATCCGCTCCGCCGGCACAGCGCACAGAGTCTTCGAGCCGGGCTCTATTTTATCATATCGGACGCGGAAGACCCAAACAAAAAGGTGCGCCCCGAAGGACGCACCTCGTGTGAGCCTGGCAACCCAAAACCCGTAGGTTATCCGACCTTGAGGTCCGGATTATTGGGTCCGAAATGCTTGAGCATGACGATCGGATCCGTCTTCGACGGGTTCGTGATCGCAACGCCCGCTTTCGCCGCCTGCTCCGTGATGAAATACTCGTCGTGGGTGAGCTGGCCGAAGCGAATCATCGTCGGGGTCTCGATGTCCCAGACGCCCATCGTGCCGTGGCCCTGCATCATGATCATGCCGTATGCGCCGCTGTCTTTGATCGTGACGCTCGCGCCCGGCCACACCGTCAGTTCCTTGGCGCTGAATGCCGTGGACTTGTAGCAAATCCAGTTCTCCTGGAAGCCCTGTTTGGCCATCTCTTTCACCGGGTAAGCCGGGACGGGCTTCATGAAGCGATTCTTCACGAAATCGGGGTCCACGTTGAGGTCCCAGTCGATGACGCTGAGGAGCCAATCGACGCTGCCCTGCTTGCCCTTTGGCGTATTCTTCCACAACAGCTCCGTGGACACGACCTGATTGTGGGTGACGTTCTCATACATCGCGAAGACGTCCGAGGCCTTCTGCGGCTCGTACGTGCACAGGCTGCCCGGCGCGTGGAGCACACCCGGCGGCACGTCCCACCCGGTCCCGGGGTCAAGCCGATAGGCCGGGGCCAGAGACGTGATCGAGTTGTCTCTGCCTTCGGCGGCGTCCCGCAGCGCCTTGCGAACCTGATCTTTGGTCACGCCGGGATTGAGGCCGAAGAACGTGTACGGGAAGTCGCCGCCGTGGTTGTTCACCTGGGGCGGGAAGAAATAGGCCTCGGGCTTGCCGAGCTGGCCGGTGAGCTTGGCGTGCTGGTCGCGATGGTGAATGTGGTGCGGCAGCGCGCCTTGGTTGTCGAAGAATTTCGAGTACATCGGCCAGCGTTCGAACTTCTTCCAGAGGCGGTCGCCGATGATGTCGCCCTTGAGATCCTTGATGGCGTCG
>JBDKUU010000604.1:0-11274 GCA_039679525.1 Phycisphaerales bacterium
TGGAAGCTGACCCACTTGTCGAAGCCCGCCCGCGGCTCGTCGCTGTCGTGGCCCATATGCCACTTGCCCATGTAGGCGGTCTCATAGCCGAGTTGCTGGAGGTACTCGGGGAAGAACACCAGGCCCGGCTGGATGTCGGTATTGTTGTCCACGACGCCGTGCTTGTGCGAGAACTGGCCGGTCAGGATCGACGCCCGGCTGGGCGAGCACAGCGACGTCGTGACGAAAGCGTTCTGGATGTGCGCTCCTTCGCGGGCCATGCGGTCCATGTTGGGCGTTTCGAGGAATTTCACCCTGCCCATGAAGCCCATGAAGTCGAAGCGATGATCGTCGGCCAGGATGAAGACGACGTTTCGCGGCTTGGCGCCCGGCATCGGCCGGAGCTGTTGCCTCTGAGGGATGGCGCTCGCGGACGCTGCGCCCAGAGCCACCGCCGCGGCCCCGCCGGACCGCAGGAAATCTCGACGTGTCAGGCCGTTCTGTTTCATCCCAGTGCCTCCTTCGTTGCCATGTCGTTCGGACGAATGTAGGGTGGGCTCTTTGCCCACGCGTAAATGCGCATCGATGCACCAACGCGTGGGTTGAGAACCCACCCTACGGGTTCCCATGTCGTGCCGTGTCATACGTCCCAGCACGTAGGGTGTGCCGTGCACACCATCTCTTCTCAGGATCATGGTGTGCACGGCACACCCTACGCAATCGCCCCGAGTCTCCGGCGACTCCGTATGTCACACGCCGCAGCAGGCGGAGAAGCCGCCGTCCACGGGGATCGTGACGCCGGTGACGAATTTCGACGCGTCGCTGAGCAGCCAGAACATCGCGCCGAGCAGCTCGTCCGGCGAGCCGAACCGGCCCATCGGCGTATGGCCCACGACGGTTTCGCCGCGGGGCGTCAAGGCGCCGGTCTTTTCGTCGGTCAGGAGGAAGCGGTTCTGCTCGGTCAGGAAAAAGCCCGGGGCGATCGCGTTGACGCGGATGTCCCTGGCGTAATTCTGGCACATGTGCACGGCCAGCCACTGCGTGAAGTTGCTGATCGCGGCCTTGGCGGCC
Organism: Phycisphaerales bacterium; assembly: GCA_039679525.1. Classification (GTDB taxonomy): domain Bacteria; phylum Planctomycetota; class Phycisphaerae; order Sedimentisphaerales; family Anaerobacaceae; genus PLanc-01. The sequence goes on from JBDKUU010000604.1 coordinate 1,051, forward strand.
GAGTACGCCGGGATCTTCGTCAGCGGGCGAAACGCGTTCATGCTGGAGATATTGAGGATGTTGCCCGACTTGCTTTCGGCCATCAGCTTGCCGAAGACCTGGGTCGGCAGCAGGGTGCCCAGGAAGTTCAGGTCGAAGACGAATCGCACCGCGTCGGCCGGCAGATCGAAGAACGATATCTGGGGCGACGTGGTGGCTTCTTTCTTGTTGCCGCCCGCGCCGTTGAGCAGGATGTCGATCCGGCCGAACTCCGCAACGACCTTGTCCCTGGCCTTCTCGACCGCCGCCTTGTCGAGCACGTTGCACGCGACGGGAACCGCGACGCCGCCCTGGGCTTTGATCGCGTCGGTCACCTTGGCCGCCGCGGGCTCGAGCAGATCGAGGACCGCGACTTTCGCCCCGGCCGCCCCCAGGGCCTTGGCCATGGTGCCGCACAGAATCCCGCCGCCGCCCGTGATCACCACCACTTTGTCTTTGACACTGAACATGCTGTCCATCCGATGCCTTTGCCTTTCTACCGAGACATGCGATTTCGCATCAAGCACTCGATGCGGATCTTCCGGGTGGCGGGTAGGGCATGCCATGCACGCCGTCCACGCGGAAGGCCACCAACGTCGCCGAGTATACAGAGCCGACGAGGAGATTTCAACCATCCCGGCCGGGCTTGGCGTCCATACGTGTGCGTGACGGACCTCTCCGGCACACGGGCGTTCTCTCCTGATGGGCAGAGGAAGGAACGGACGGATCCGGAATCCGCCGCCCGGCCCGGAGGGCCGCTGCTCACGCCCTCACAGGGGCGTTTCGCTCCCACATCATTGCAGCCCGAAAACGGCAGCGACGGACCTGTTTGTCGAGGGTCTTGCCCCTGCGAGGAAGCCATGTTCTACACATCTCCGGCGGACCGGACACGCCCGCGGCGGGCGTTTGAGGGAGGTTCTGCGCTTTGGCCAGTAGCATGGTGGCGGCAGAACCCGGTTCCGTGGTCTGGACGATCCCGCTGTCTTGGCGAAGTCTCCATCTTGCCTATCATGCCTCTGGCCCAAAGCGCAAAATCTCGGGGGTCCGGGGGCAGCGCCCCCGCTCTTGGACACTTTCAACAGCCCGGAGCTCGACGAGCCGAAGATGTGTAGAACAACGAGGGCGCTGCCCCTGACATCCGCGGCATTGTGCGCTTTGGGCCAGAGGCACGAGAACGATGCTGCGCATCGTCTTGGAGCGGGCTGACGTCAGTTGTTCTCTTCTACGGTCGTGCCATTGGCGCAAGGCGCAAAAGGCCCGGCGGCCCGTTGCGCGGCGGCGAAAAGGGCGGATTCCGGATATGTCCGTCCCTTCCTTGTGCTCCGCGATCCTATTCGGCTGGGCCCCGTCGCAGAAGCGGTCATGTACCCCGCCCATCAGGCGATTGCGAGGTAGTGGGTCAGTTTGAATTCGTCAGTCCGATTTCTTCTTTGACAAGTGAGGCGCGGTGATTCTACAATCGGCGTATGCCAAAGCGGTCAAGCAAGAAGAAAAAGGACGTGAACGAACTCGCCAAGTCGATCCTCGATCAGGCTACGGGCGAACAGCCCGAAGAGCCTGTCGATGAAGGCAAGAACCCTGCCGCCGTAGCCCTCGGTAGACTCGGAGGGCTAAAAGGCGGCAAGGCTCGTGCTGCCAAACTCACCAAAGAACAGCGATCTCAGATCGCCAAGGCCGCAGCCTTGGCTCGATGGTCGAAAAAGGACCAAGGACCAGCTTAGTCCTGATCCAATCCGGCGTATTCGGTCGGCTGTTCCAACTCTGCTAAGTCGTCCATGAAGTTGAAGCACATCTGAATGTTCACGTGATGCCCGTTATGAATGTTATAGGAGTCCACGTCGGTCTTTAATTGGCGGCAGTCTCCCAGGATCTGCATTCTGCGTTGTTGGAATGCCGCCTGCATGTCCTTGGGCGCAGCGTCGCGAATATCTACCCAGAATACGCGCTGCTCGTATTTGCCCTCCTGCAACTCCGTTACTTCACGGACGGCATGGAGCTTACGAACTCTTCGGCCTTCCTCATCTGTGAAGTACTCCTCTCGCATGGCCGCAGAGATCGCAGACGAGACTTGGTCCAGAACGGTCTTGGGTTCTGGCTCGACCAGTTTGTGTCGCAGTGCCCATGCGCCGATCATCCTTGCGGTTGCAGGCCATTTCTCGCCGGAGGCACGGTACTTGTCGACGATTTCTTGATACGATTCGTTACCTGACTTCTTTGTTCTTGCCATCTTCACTAACCTTAACAACTAACACTTGTATTCCAGCCATCCGTTATGGCTGCTTGTGTAATGACGTGTCTGATCTTGACGAGCATTTCCCGATTCGCATTGTATTGTATCTCTCCGCGGTACTGGAGTTGTCCCGCTATGATTCCCGGATGAACGTGAATGCGATTGGCAAACTGAATGATGCGTTGTTTGCTGTAGAATGGCTTGACGCGAAGGATGAAAGACTCCAACTCCGCAGAAGGTATCAGCAATTCTGTGGCTTCCTTATCCGCTCGCAATTCAATATCTGACGCTTCCCCCGTTGGCGTTCGCCGTGTCCCCACAAGATCCTCGTCCAATGAGTATGCATCTCGGTGGCATACATGGGACAACTCATGGGCCAATGTGTGCCAGAAGCAGTCGATGCGGTCGTAACGGACTGATATTGCTATAACGGGGGAGTTGTCTCCGATCCAAATCACTGCGCCATCAATCTTAGTGTTGGGCAGATGTTCGTTGACAACGAGACGGATGCCCATTCCTGCCAGGACCTCGGGGACATGCCGGATGTTCTCTGGGTAGTCCACGAGCGTTCTGAGCTTGGCGCATCCGTCATCGAAAGACTTCTTTGTCAGTCTTGCGACCTGAATGCCAGATGCGAGTTTGGCCGATTTGAAACACCAAGCCCCTTGCGCAGCAGTCACCACTGGGGTCTCAGTGGCAGATGATCTAGCTGCAAACGGGATCATCGGGAGCTTATCCAGGGACGTGACCCCGAAGAACTTTTTCAACTCAGATTCTAGCGTCTCGATCGAGTCGATTCGGCCAATCCAGCCACGTCTTTCCATATCTTTGACTGGAGCCATTTCGTAGAGACATGCCCGTCGCCGAATATCATCCACAGGTTTCTCAGATTGCGAGAGTCGATATGTCGTCTCGGCTTTCAGCCAGTATTCCGGACTCTGCCCGAGGGCCTCAGCCAATTCCCTCGCCGTATCTGGCGTTATAGAGGTCTTGCCCGTGATTATTCTACTCACAACAGGAAGAGGTCTTCCGAGTATTCGGGCTAGATCCTCCTGAGTCCAATTCCGTTTTTCAAGCTCAGATCGTATGAGATCACCGGGTACTGAAACTCCTTGCGATAACCAATTATCCATAGACGCGACACCCCAAAAATCATCAACCGTTCATGTTTCATGCTGACAACACGGCGAATTATACAGGATACCCCTTGACTGTCAACAAGATTTTCACTACTTAAGTATAAAGGTGAAAAACCTGTTGACAAAGCATAACCGCTCAAGCATAATGGAGAGTATGAACCAGCTAACAAGAGAAAAACGGGTGCGTGTCATAGGGGCTCTTGTGGAGGGGTGTTCGATCCGCGCCACAGTCCGCATGACGGGGGTTGCCAAGAACACGGTCGTCAAGCTGCTCCGTGATGTCGGGCAAGCCTGCGAGCGATACCACGATAAGGTCATGGTCAACCTGCCCTGTAAGCGGGTCCAGGTCGATGAGGTGTGGTCCTTCTGCCACGCCAAGCAGAAGAACGTCCCCGAGGATCATAAGGGTGAATTCGGCTGGGGCGACGTTTGGACCTGGACGGCTCTTGATGCCGACAGCAAGCTCGTCCCTCAGTGGCTCGTTGGTCTTCGTGATGCTGACTGGGCGAGTGCGTTCATAAGCGATCTAGCCTATCGTCTTAAGAACCGCGTTCAACTGACCAGCGACGGTCACAAGCCCTATCTGAGTGCCGTAGAGGATGCGTTCGGTGGCGAGGTCGATTACGCGATGCTGGTGAAGCAGTACGGCACTCCGGCCGAAGATGTTGGCGATCATCGATATAGTCCAAGCGAAGTCACAGGATGCAAGATCGAAGTCATCGAAGGTTCACCCGATCCGAAGCACATATCGACAAGCTATGCGGAGCGATTGAACCTCACGACTCGGATGCAGATGAGGCGGTTCACGAGACTCACGAACGCTTTCAGCAAGAAGGTCGAGAACCTGAGCTACGCTGTTGCTCTCCACTTCACGCACTACAACTTCTGCCGGGTTCACAAGACTCTGAGAGTGACCCCGGCGATGGAAGCGAAAGTTGCCGATCACGTTTGGGAGTTGGACGAGCTTGTGGGGCTACTTGACCGATGAAAATTCAAACTGACCCACTACCGATTGCGAAGGGGGCTTGCAGGATCGGGCCGGAGTTGGTAGGCTGATGGGATGTTTTCATCAACCTTGGACCTGTTGTGAGCATGTGTCGCGATGAATAGAGATTCCCAGATCGTCCTGACTCCGGTCGAGGAGGTCGCGGTTCGCGCCTCTTCGTTTGATGCCCTGTATCCGCCCACGGAGAAGATCCCCACGATCGTCGTGGAGAACTTCCCCTCATTGGGCAAGCTGGCCGCGATGCGGTTCGTCGAATGGATCCAGCGTAATCCCGACGGCGTGATCTCCCTGCCCACGGGCAAGACGCCGGAGCATTTCATCCGCTGGGTGCAGCGCATTCTCGCCGAGTGGGAGACGCCCGAGATTCAGCAGACGCTCCGCGACGCCGGCGTCGATTCGTCGAAGCGACCCGAGACGAGGGGCCTGCACTTTGTCCAGATCGACGAGTTCTACCCGATCGATTCCTCGCAGCACAACAGCTTCACGCACTACGTGAAGCATTTCTACGTCGAGGGCTTCGGACTCGATCCGGCCAAGGCCCTCTTGATCGATCCGGGCACGATCGGCCTGGGACCCGATGAGAAGCTCGCGGCGATCTGGCCGGGCAATCGCGTGGACCTGACGCTGCGGTATCGCCAGGCGACGAACCAGCTCGAATCGCGGCAGAAGACCCTGCTGGCCCAGATCGACCAGTGGTGCATGGAATACGAGCAGAAGATCCGGGCCCTCGGCGGCATCGGCTTTTTCCTCGGGGGCATCGGGCCCGACGGCCACATCGGCTTCAATATTCGCGGCTCCGATCATTATTCGACCACGCGTCTGTGCCCGACGAACTACGAGACCCAGGCGGCGGCCGCGACGGACCTGGGCGGAATCGAGATCGCCCGCCAGAGCCTGGTGATCACGATCGGCCTGGACACCATCACGCACAATCCCGACTGCACTGCGATCATCCTGGCCGCGGGGCAGGCGAAGGCGGCGCTGGCGGCGCAGGCCATCCAGTCCGGCAAGACCATCGAGACGCCCGCGAGCAGCCTGCAGGAGCTGCCCAACGCCCGGTTCTATATCACACGGGGGGCCGCGGCCCACTTGATCGAGCGGCAGGTAAGCATGCTCGACAGGACGCCGCAGGTCACCGACGCCGACGTGGACAAGGCCCTGATCGATCTGGCGGTGGAGCGGCGTAAGCGGCTGCTCGATCTGACCGAGGCCGATTGCCAGGGGAGCCGGCTTGCCTCCGTGGTCCTTCGTCGCCGGCCCGAGCCCCTGGATCGTCTGGCGACCATGACGTACGAGCGGCTCGTCAAGAAGATCGAGAACGGCTTGCGGGTCTACTCGGGCAAGTCCTTCCTGCACACCGAGCCGCACCACGACGACGTCGTGCTCGGATACTTCGCGCAGATCGTCCGTCACTTCCGGCGGGCGGACAACGTGCACCACTTCATGACGCTTACCAGCGGCTTCACCTCCGTGACGAACCAGTTCATGCGGAGCCAGATGGCCGGCCTGCAGCGGTTCCTCGACACCCCGACGTTCAAGACGCTGTGGGAGCAGAAGTACTTCGTCCGCGACAACGGCGTGGATCGCAATCGCGACGTCTGGCAATACCTCGACGGCGTGGCCGCCCACGACGAGGACGACAAGGCCGAGGGCTGCGCCCGGCGGATGCTCCGCAATCTGGTCGAGATGCTCGACGTGAACTCGCTGCGGGAGGCGGAGCGCTGCGTCGCCGAGTTGGAGGCGTACTTCGCCTCCGCCTACCCGGGCAAGAAGGACCCCGAGCGAATCCAGCGTCTCAAGGGCATGAGCCGCGAGTGGGAGGCCGAGTGCGTCTGGGGCTACTATGGCTGGCAATGCCAGAACGTGCGGCACCTCCGCCTGAGCTTCTACACGGGCGACATCTTCACCAAAGAGCCCACCATGGCGCAGGATGTCCCGCCGATCGTGGCGGAGCTGAATCGAATCAATCCCGATGTGATCTCGGTGGCGTTCGACCCCGAGGCCAGCGGGCCGGACACGCATTACAAGGTGATGCAGGCCCTGGCCGAGGCGATCCGCGTGCACTTGAAGAACTCGCCCAAGCGGGACGTGAAGATCTGGGGCTACCGCAACGTGTGGTTCCGGTTCGATCCGTCCGAGGCCGAGATCTTCGTGCCGGTGAGCCTGGCGACGTTCTCGGTGATGCACAGCGCTTTCATGGATTCGTTCATCACGCAGAAGGACGCGTCGTTCCCGAGCCACGAATACGACGGGCCGTTCTCGCAGTTGGCGCAGCGGATCCAGGTGGAGCAGTATCACAAGATCAAGACCTGCATCGGCCGGGAGTGGTTCTACAACCATCCGAACGCGCTGATCCGCGCGACCCGCGGCTTCGTCTTCCTGCGGGAGATGTCGCCCGAGGAGTTCCTCAGCTCCTGCCGCGAACTGCGAAAGTCTGTCGAAGACCGCTGACGCCGCCCGGCCGCAGCTTCGTGGTTTAGGTCTCTGCTGATCGGGCCGCTTCGCTCCGCCATTCGTGCCGAGACGGGAACGACGATTGCTGAGTGCGCTCTGTATGCTCCGGTTCTCTCCTGAGCCATGCGCCCATTCCTTGCCTTTTCCGCGGGATTTGGCTACCATGGTGGTGGTTGAAAACGGAGATCGCTTCGAATTGAGGATTGAGACATGGACTTGGAAGGTGTTCGCGAGGCCCTCCACCGAGAGCCGTTCAAGCCGTTCGAGATTTGTCTGGCGGATGGTAGCAGACTCCCTATTCCTCACCCCGACTTCGTCGCCGTTGGCAAACGCCGAGTCATCGTCATTCAGCCGGACGATTCTTCCCTGATGATCGAGCCGCTGCTGATCGTGTCTTTGGACTGCAACGGAGAGCATCCGGCCAAGAAGAATCATCGCAAGAAGAAGACCGGATAGGGTAAGCTGCATGACAATCGATCGACTCAATAGAGTGGAAGGATGGACTCGATGACAGCACGCGATGGAATGGCCCATTTGGGAAAGAACGGCCTGATCGGGCGGCGGGAGTTGCTGGGGGCCGCGGGGGCTGCGGCTCTGGGGGGCGGCCTTGTGCAGGCGGGCGAGCAGAACGCCGGCGGACAGGCCGGAACGACGTATAAGGAACAACTTCAAACACCGATCGTCGCGCGGTATGACGTGATCGTCGCGGGCGGGGGGCCGAGCGGATTCATCGCGGCGTTGGCGGCCGCCCGCAGCGGAGCGAAGACCCTGCTCATTGAGCGATACCCGTTCCTGGGCGGCAACGGCACCGTCGGCCTCATGACGTGCTACAACGGCTTTCGCAACCAGCGCCCGCCCGAGGCGTTGCAGACCGTCAAGGGCATTCCGGGCGAGTACATCGCCGAACTCGTCCGCCTGGGCGGCATCGCGGATCAGGACAACTACGCCAAGCAAATCCCGCACGACGCAGCCAAGGGCGATCTCCCCTACTGCATCGGCTTCGATCCGGAGGCGGCCAAGGTCGCCATGCTCAACCTGATCCGCAAAGAGGGAGTCAGCCTTCGTCTGCACAGTTGGATCGCGGCCCCCATGCGGGAGGGGTCCCGCGTCACCGGCGTGGTCGTCGAATCGAAATCGGGCAGGCAGGCCATCGCCGCCGACGTCGTGGTGGACGCCACGGGCGACGGCGATCTTGCGGCCGCAGCCGGCGCTCCCTTCATGTCGCCCGCCTCCAAGGGCGACCGGATGGACATGAGCCTGATGTACCGCCTCGGCGGAGTCCCGGCCAGCGTCACGGACTCCTTCGGCGGGATTCGCATCGGCGATCGGGTCGTCAGGTGGGGCCCAGGCTTCGCCGGCGACGGACTCGATGTCGAGAACCTCACGAGGGCGGAAGTGGAAGGCCGGATCGAGCTGTGGGGTCAGATCCAGCAGCTTCGCAAGAAGCCGCAGATGGAATCCGTCCACCTGGTGCAGACGGCCACGGGCATCGGCGTTCGCGAAACCCGCCGGATCGCCGGGGAATACACGGTCACCGAGCAGGACGCGATCAAGGGCACGCGCTTCGCGGACGTCGTCGCGATCAGCTCCAATCCGATGCCGAGCTACCATGGGCAGCGGTTCTTCTTCGAACACGAGGGCTTCGACATTCCGTACCGTTCCCTGGTGCCGCAGAAGGTGGAAGGACTTGTGCTGACGGGTCGCTGCATTTCCTGTGAGCAAGGGCCCTTCCAGTCGGCCCGTTCGATGGCTCCCGCCATGGCCGTGGGACACGCCTCCGGCTGCGCCGCGGCGCTGGCCGCGAAGGGCCGCGTCCCGCCGAGAAGCGTGGACGTGAAGGCCCTGCAGAAGCTGCTGCTGAGCCAGAACGCCGAGCTGCGTCTGTGAGGCTATCGCGTCACTTGGCCTGCGTAGCGGGCAGGGCAACCACCGCGATCACCGGGAAATGGTCCGAGGGGTAGCGGTTGTCCTTGTTGTCCCGGAGGATCTCGGTTCGGAGCACTTTCGTCGCCGGCTGGGCGAGGATGTAGTCGATCTTGGCCGCCGAGACGCCGCCCTTGAAGCCGTGGAATGTCCCGACCTCTTTCGCGTCGGGATTCAGCACGCGGAACGTGTCCACCAGGACCACGGGATTCTTCGACAGGCCGTTGTTCGCGACGGAGAGTTCCCGCTGGCCTTTGAAGTATTGCACGACGGAGTTGTCCTCGCCCGCGTTGAAGTCGCCCGTCAGGAGGACCGGGTCCGGGTGCACGCGGTCGCGGATTCGCTGGGCCAGCAGAATGGCGGCGCGATCCCGCGAATACTGCGACATGTGGTCCAGGTGCGTGTTGAAGAAGTAGAACGCCTCGCCGGTGTCTTTGCGGATGAACCGGCCCCAGGTGCAGATCCGCGTGCAGGCGTTGCCCCAGGTGATCGAGCCGGGGACGTCGGGCGTGTCCGACAGCCAGAACGTGCCGGAATCGGTCAGGCCCAGGCGGTCCGCGCGGTAGAGGATGGCGGAGTATTCGCCCTTGGTCCTGCCGTCGTCGCGGCCGCCGCCGATCTCGGCGTATTGCGGCAGGGCGGCTCGGATGTCGTCGATCTGAGACCGCAAGGCCTCCTGAAGCCCGACGACGTCCGGATTGTGGCGGCCGAGCACGTCGCAGGCCAGATCCTTGCGATTGACCCAGTTGTTCTCGCCGTCGTTGGCGGTGCCGTAGCGGATGTTGAAGGTCATCACGACCAGGTTCGGCTCTGAAGCGGCCTGATCCGCGGCCGCCGAGACACGCATCTGCATGCCCGCGATCAGCGTGAAGAGAGCCGCCAGGAAAATGCCGGTTCTGTTGCGTACGAATGATCTGACTGTCCTGAAACGATCCACGGTGTCCTCCTTCGATTGCGGTTTCATACTTCGAGAGTGGCCTTCTTCTGCTCGTCCGAGAGGGATTCGTTCAGCGAGCCGGAGCGAAAGCCCTGCAAATCCAGGGTGATGAATTGAAAGCCCAGGCGTTTGAGTTCCTTGACTATCTTCGATCGAGTCGGTTCGGCCGCGAGTTTGGCGACGTCGTCCGGGCGGACCTCGATGCGGGCGATCGCGTCGTGATGCCGGACGCGGAATTCGACGAAGCCCAGCGACCGCAGCACGGCCTCGGCCTGATCGATCTGCTTGAGCCGCTGCTCCGTCACTTCCAGGCCGTAAGGGATTCGCGACGCCAGACACGGCGAGGAAGGCTGATCGGCTGTCGGCAAACCCGCTTGGCGGCTCAGCTCGCGGATCTCATCTTTTGTGAGTCCGGCCTCCGCCAGCGGCGAGCGGATGCCGTAGATCCTCATCGCCTTGTTGCCGGGCCGGAAGTCGTCGAGGTCGTCGTGATTGGTGCCGAAGACCACATGGTCGA
>JBDKUU010000605.1:0-18368 GCA_039679525.1 Phycisphaerales bacterium
TGGCAATGCAGCACGCAGTATCACTTCCGCTGGCTCTCGGGCGACGACGTCATTCAGTCCCTCGTCCACAACCTGGACCGCGCCAGTTGGGTCATGCACAACAAAGTCCCTGTGAAATGTCACGGCCTGGGCGGGCGGTCCTCGATGACCGAACCCATCTACGGCGACGTCTTCGACCACCATTCGGTCGTCTACGAATTCGAGAACGGCGTGCCGATCTACGCGTTCTGCCGCACGACGACCGGCTGCCACGACAACTACTCCAGCGTCGTGCTCGGCAGCAAGGGCAAGGCGGACATCATGGGCTGCCGGATCTGGGGCGAGACGAACTGGCGATGGACGGGCAAGTGCGATCCCTACCAGCGAGAGCACGACGTCCTGTTCAAGGCGATCCGCGACGGCAAGCCCGTCAACAACGGCGAGTACATGGTCCCGAGCACGACGATCGGCTTGATGGGCCAGATCTCGTGCTACACAGGCCAGGAAGTGACGTGGGAGCAGATCAACAACTCGGAGTTCTGCTATGACCCGAGGCCCGAAGACTGTTATGATGAGATGATTCCGCCGGTGTTGCCCGGGCCGAACGGCAGCTACCCGGTGCCGCTGCCGGGACGGACGAAGATGTTATGATGGGCGTCCTGCCCATGGATTGAATGGTAGGGTGTGCCGTGCACACCATTACCGAAAAAGGGAAGGTGTGCATGGCACACCCTGCAAAGGAGACAGAAAAGTGAATCGAAGCACCTTGTTGGCATGTACCGCCCTGCTGGCCTTTTGCATCGGCGTTGTCGCCGTGGGGACTACGCCGGGCGCCGAGCCCGCGAAGAAATACACAGAGACTATCACCGCCAAGGACGGCTCGAAGCTCTCGCTCGATATGACCCTGATCCCCGGCGGCACGTTCACAATGGGCAGCCCCGCCGGCGAGGCCAATCGCGCCGAAAGCGAAGGTCCGCAGCGACAGGTGCAGGTCAACCCCTTCTATCTGTGCACGACCGAGACCACGATCGAGCTGTTCCTGGCCTACTACCACGAGACCGGAACCGCCAAGAAGGACTTCGTCGAGAGCGAGGCAGCCAAGAAGGATCAGGAAGCCAAAACCGGCGTCAACGCCATCACCGGCCCGACTCCCGTCTACGGCGACATGACCATGGGCTACAGCAAGAAGCATCCCGCCATCGGCGCGACCTGGTTCAACGCGACGACGTTCTGCCGCTGGCTCTCGCAGAAGACCGGCAAGAACTACCGCCTGCCGACCGAGGCCGAGTGGGAATATGCCGCGAGGGCAGGCTCGACCACCCCGTTCGGCGTGTGCGATGCCGAAGAAGGCCTCAAGGACTTCGCCTGGTTCGACGCCACCGGCAATATGGAGCCGCACGCTGTGGGCACCAAGAAGCCCAACGCCTGGGGCCTCTACGACATGCAGGGCAACGTCCGCGAGTGGGTCCAGGACTTCTACAGCCCGACCGGGTACGCGCTGGACGCCAAGGCCAGTCCCGCCGGCCCGGCCGAGGGCAAAGTGCACGTCGCCCGCGGCGGCTTCTATGACAGCCCGGCCGCGGACCTGCGGCCTGCCGCCCGCGCCTTCGAGGAGGATTGGTGGCGGATGAACGACCCGCAGATCCCCAAGAGCAAGTGGTGGCTGCCCCAGATCGATTCCATCGGCTTCCGCGTCGCGTGCGACGTGCCGGCCGAGAAATAGCGCATCACGGCGCAACACGTAGGGTGTGCCGTGCACACCATCCTCTCCCAGAGAGAATAGGATCGGTGTGCATGGCACACCCTACAAGTGCATATGTGGACAAGCAATGGTGGAGAGAAAATCATGATGGATTTCGCACGACTTTGGGGCGTTCTCATCATTGTGGCCGCATCGATGAGCGCCGGCACGGCCCTCGGCCAGGGATCGGCCGGGCCGCTCGCGTTCGCCAAGGATGATCAGGGCGGCTTCGCCTTCGACACCGGCGTCCTCCGCGGGACGCTGTGCCCCGGCGGCAAGCCGCAAGGCCTTGTATCGGTCGTGTACGTCCCCACCGGAACGAAGCTGGATCGCGGCGCGGGCATCCTGAGCTACTACCGCGTCTTCACCACGAACAAACGCTACGGAGCCGCCGCCTGGGACTGGCCCGGCGGGTCAGGCACGCTGTTGTCCGACGGCGCAGTGCGAGTCTCGTGGCCTGCCGCGGCGGATCGGCCCTTCGAGTTGACCGCTCTCTATCGGTGGAAAGACCCGCAGACCATCGACGTCGAGACCTCCGTCCACGCCGTCCAGAATCTGAGCAAGTTCGAGACCTTCGTCGCGTCCTACTTCGACGAGACGTTTCCCTCGTCGCTCGTATTTGTGATGGAGAATCCGGACGCGCAGGGGAATTTCGGCTTCATGGCGGCCACGAAGGCCCGCGGCGACTGGCAGATCTTTCCGCGAGATCCAAGCGTCCTGCCCATTCTCAACGACGGCCGCTGGAAAATCGAGCCCTACCCGCTGACGTGGGCAGTCATGCCCTACCTGCAAGCCCCCATCGGCCTGCGACGCAACCCGACCGCCGGACTGACCGCGGTCCTCATGGCGCCCACGACCGAGTGCTTCGCCATGGCGACCCCCTATGAAGGCGAAAGCCACTACTCGCTCTATCCGTCGCTCTTCGGTCGGGACATCAAAGCCGGCGAAACCGCCACGGCCCACACGCGTCTGGTCGTCGCGAAAGACGTTTCCAACGAAAAGGCCCTGGAGTTCTACAGACAATACATGACGGACATCCTTCCACCCCGCGGCACGACCCGACGTTAGACGTCCCGCGGTGGACAGCCCGGATCGTTCATGGCTCGACGGACACGATCATGTCGAACCACTGGCCGTATCGCTTGCCGTCGAGTGTGACGTCGAACGCAACGATGTGGACGCCGGGCTTCAGATCGCCTGCGACGTTCAGTCGCAACGGAACCGCCTTGGCGGACTGCGCATCGATCGTTCCGTCGAGGATCGCAGGCTCTACGCTGAGACCTTGGGGCGCGACTGTGCGAATGGAGTGACTTTGCGTTCGCGGCAGGAAGTTGCGGACATGCAACGTCGCCTCAGCCGTCTGAGCGGCCTTGATCGAGACCCGGCAGGGTTCGGACCGCACCCAGTACGGGTCGAACATGTACCGGTAGTCCTCTTCGGCGCTGAGGCTCCGGTAGACGTCGCGGATCTCGCGGCCCCAGGCGGCGAAGCGATCGATCATCTGCGACGGCCGATCGATCACCCAGGAATGTCCGCCGACGATCAGGTCCGGCTGCAAACGTCGGAGTAGATCGGCCCCTTCGATGTAGCCTTCCTCGAAAATGGCGCTGTTGCGGGCGACGACCGCTTCGTGGCCGGTCTGCGTCGAATCGGAGGAGTTGCCGAAGATGTTGTCGCCGGTGAAGGCGACGAGTTTGCCGTCAATTTGGCCATGGACGCAGCAGCCGAACTCAGTCTGGCCGGGCATCCAGTCCACGGTGAACGTGTATCCTTCCCACTCGAACTTCTCACCCCGCTCGAAAACCCGATCGACGTGCAGCGAATCGAAACCGTCGCCATAGGCCGGGATCATCGCGGCGTAGTCGTATCGCTCCGGATGCTCGCACGGACCCGCGACGTCCCTGAGCGTCCAAACCTTCGTTCCCCATTTCTCCTTCAGGTAGGGGACGTCGAGGCAATGGTCGCCGTGCATGTGACTGATCAGAACCGCGTCGATCGTCTTGAGGCCCAACTGCTCCTGCATCGCCTTGAGAGAGGAATCCAGGAGGTCCCGCCCGATCAGGCCGCAGTCGAAGACCAGAGCCCGGCCGCTGTCGGCGATGAGAATTGTGAAGTTCGGCCAGAAGTCCCGACGTTTGAACTTATACAGATGCTTCGTGATCTGCCAGACGTGTGGGATCGTTGTCGGCCGGGACGCCGTGTCCTGGTCGGCCGCGGCGAAGACGTCGATTGGGTAGCCTCGCACGTACAGCTTCGCGAGTCTGCGGAGCTTCTGCTGATACTCCTCTAGTTGGGCTGTGGGACGCTCGATCACCCTGCCGTGCGAGGGCAACAGAAAGGCGGGCTCATGGCTTTGCAACATGCTCGCCGAACTGATCAACTCGTACAGTCCCTTGGCGAATCCGTAGTCCCATTCGGTGTCGAACCACGTGTGCATGCGGGCTCCGTCGAGCATCACGTCGCCGCTGAACGCAATCCACCGCCCTTCCTGCTTGAGAAGGTAGGACATGCCGCCGGGGCTGTTGCCCTTCGTGTCGAGGCAGCGAAGGTCACGGCCCCGCCATGTGAACGTGTCGAGATCCTTGAAGGCTCGATCGAGAGGAATGGGCTCGATGGGCGGGCGAACGTAGCTGGCTCCGTACACGGTGAACGCGTCGCCGAGCGAGGGCTTGACCTTGCGGAACTGCATGGGGTTTTCAAACAGAGCCCGTTCCACCTCCGGCGCCGCGATCTGCGGCTTCCACGACTGGAGCTTCTTAGCCCCCTGGCACTGCTCCCTGTGGTGATGCGTGAAGAGCACCCACTCGACCCGTTTCACGCCGATCTCGCCGAGATGGTCCAGTACGCTGCCGTCGCCCAAGTCGATCAGCAACGCCGCGTCCCCCTCGCGCAACACGTATGCATTGCACGTGTCGGTCCACACAAACACGTCCGGCACAGAGCCAACCGGCTGAAACTGACTCGCGGCGCCGCACGAGCCCGGCATGGACAACTCCAGAAGACAGAACGCGACAGCAGCGGTCCAATAGGATCGATGGGCGGCCATGACAGTCTCCAGATAACCCCAATGAAGCGGGACGCTGCCGTCCCTTCGACCCGCATCCTATCCAGGCACGGAGCCTTTGTCCATGTCCTGCCCCGAGCGGAATAAACCCTCGCCGCCGCGCGTCCTTCTTGAGAAAGTCCTTGTGCCGCGAGATTCTGTGGCGATAATGAAACGCAGACCCCGTGGCGATTCGCCGGGGTCAGGAGCAGATGGTGGCACAACGTCAGGCACAGCCTCTGGACCGACCATCGGGCAGGAGAAGAGCCTTATGAGCGAGCGTACGCACAACCGCACATCCCGTCGAGAGTTTCTCAAGAGCGCCGGCTGTCTGGCCGCGGGTTCGGTCCTCGCGGCAGGGCTCACGCCGCGACTGTACGCCGGCGAGAACAACACGATCCAGGTGGCCCTCATCGGCTGCGGCTGGCGCGGCAACGGCGCCGCCGACAATGCCCTGAACACACGGGGCGGCCCGGTCAAGCTCGTGGCCATGGCGGACATCTTCGAGGATAAAATCAAGGAAAGCTATCAGGAGTTGCAGAAACTGCGAGCCGATCAGATGGACGTCCCCGAGGATCGCAGATTCCTGGGGTTCGACGGGTACAAGAAGGCGATGGATTGCCTCAAGCCCGGCGACGTGGCGATCCTCGCGACTCCGCCGGCCTTCCGCTGGGTGCACTTCCAGTACGCGATCGGCAAGGGGCTCCACGTCTTCATGGAAAAGCCCGTCAGCGTGGACGGCCCGACGACCAGACGAATGTTTCAACTGGCGGAGGAAGCCGACAGAAAGAACCTCAAGGTCGGCGTCGGCCTGATGATCCGTCACTGCCGAGGCAGACAGGAATTATTCAAACGGATCCAGGATGGCGAGATCGGCGAGATTCTCATGATGCGGGGCTACCGCATGTGCGGGCGTACGGCGGCCGTGGGCCCCAAGAACCCCGAGGCGGATGAGCTGATGTGGCAGGTCCGCCATTTCCACAGTTGGATCTGGGCCAGCGGCGGCGTTTACAGCGACTCCTACATCCACCAGATCGATGAGATGTCCTGGATGAAAGGCGCCTGGCCGATCTCGGCGCACGCGTTGGGCGGCCGGCAGGTCCGCGGCGAGGCCGTCGATCAGAACTTCGACAACTACTCCGTCGAGTACACCTATCCGGACGGCGCCAGACTTTTCTATCAAGGCCGCAGCATGGCCGGCTGCAAGAACGAGTTCGCCAGCTACGTGCACGGCACGAAGGGCTCGGCCGTCGTCTCCACGAGCGGCCACACGCCCGGCAAGGTCCGCACCTACCGGACTCACCTGATGGAAGGCGCCGAGCCGATCTGGCGGTACACATGGGAACACGCGAAGGGTCCCGGCCAGGAGGAGAGCCCGTATGAGATCGAGTGGAACGACCTCATGGACGCGATCCGCAACGACAAACCCTACAGCGAGGTCAAACGCGGAGCCATCGCAAGTCTGATCGCCTCGATGGGCCGCATGGCCGCCCACACCGGCAATCCCGTCACCTACGAGCAGATTCTCAACTGCCCGCACGAGATGGCGCCGGACGTGAACAGATTCGTCGAAGGATATCCCGCTCCGGTTCGACCCAACGCTCAGGGCCAGTACCCGCAGCCGCAGCCCCGCGTCCTGATCGACCGGGAATACAAGGAATTCGCATAGAACAGGCCCGGGCTGTCGGGGCCGGGCGAATGACGACTCGATGCCAAAGGAAGCACGTAGAACCAGTTGTCACAATAGGAGAGCATCCGCATGAACGAGTGTACGCACAACTACAGCACGTCCCGCCGCGAGTTTCTCAAAGGCGTCGGCGGCCTGGCCGCGGGCTCGGTCCTGGCGGCAGGACTGACGCCGCGAATCTACGCCGGCGAGAGCAACACGATCCAGGTGGCCCTGATCGGCTGCGGCGGACGCGGCACGGGCGCCGCCGACAACGCATTGAACGTCAAGAGCGGCCCGATGAAGCTCGTCGCCATGGCCGACGTCTTCGAGGACAAGCTCAAGAGCAGCTACGAGAACCTGATGAAGGGCCACCCGGACAGGATGGACGTGCCCGACGGCCGCAAGTTCGTCGGCTTCGACGGGTACCAGAAGGCGATGGATTGCCTCAAGCCCGGCGACATCGCGATCTTCGCCACCCCGCCGGCCTTCCGCTGGGTACACTTCCAGTACGCGATCGGCAAAGGGATCAACGTGTTCATGGAGAAGCCGGTCACCGTGGACGGCCCCACGACCCGGCGGATGATCCAACTCGCGGAGGAGGCGGATAAGAAGAACCTCAAGGTCGGCGTCGGCCTGATGGTCCGTCACTGCCGGGGCAGGCAGGAACTGCTCAAGCGAATCCAGGACGGCGAGATCGGCGACATCCTCATGATGCGAGGCTACCGCATGGCTGCTCGCTCCGCAGCCGTAGGTCCCAAGCGGCCCGGCATGGACGAGCTGATGTACCAGATTCGCAGTTTCCATAGCTGGATCTGGGCCAGCGGCGGCGTCTACAGCGACTACTACATCCATCAGATCGACGAACTGTCGTGGATGAAGGGCGCCTGGCCGATCTCGGCGCATGCCCTCGGCGGCCGGCAGTACCGCGGCGACGCGGTGGATCAGAACTTCGACAACTACGCCATCGAGTACACCTATCCGGACGGCGCCAAGCTCTTCTACCAGGGCCGCAACGTCAATGGCTGTCAGAACGCTTTCAATAGCTTCGTCCATGGCACGAAAGGCTCGGCCATCGTCACGACCAGCAGCCACACCCCCGGCAAGGTCCGCACCTTCAAAACCCAGCTCATGGAAGGCGTCGAGCCGATCTGGAGGTACCCGCAGCCGGAGGCGAGCCCCTACCAGCTCGAGTGGGACGATCTCGTCGACGCGATCCGCAACAACAAGCCCTACAACGAAGCGAAACGCGGGGCCGAGGCGAGCCTCGTGGCGTCGATGGGCCGCATGGCCGCCCACACCGGCAACACCGTCACGTTCGAACAGATCCTCAACTGCCCGCACGAGTTCGCGCCGAACGTGGACAAGTTCACGATGGGCTATCCGGCCCCCGTGCAGCCCAACGCCAAGGGCGAATACCCGCAGCCGCAGCCCGGCATCATCACCGACCGGGAGTACAGAGAATTCGCCTAGAGCGACACTTGCGGAGACATCACGCCGCCGGCCTCCGATTTCTCGGGACCGGCGGCTTTTTCATTCTCCAGCAGACACCCGGGGATATCCCGCACCGCATCCCCCTCCGATTCCTGCTTGACGTCCTCATCCCTTGCCAATACAGTGCCGGTCTGTGCGCGGAAGCCGTCGCGGGGATACACGCGGCGGCGATGAACGTTGAATCGGTTTCTCCGGATACGAATGTCGGAAGTCGATCTTCATATCGATCTGGGCGAACTCGCGGACTCGCCTTCTCGCTCGCGAGGCGGACCCACCATCGTGCTGCTCCACTGTGCGGCCCTGTTCCTGGGTTCGCTGCTGCTGTTCGCCATCGAGCCGATGTTCACCAAGATGATCCTGCCCCTGCTGGGCGGCACCCCGGCCGTCTGGAACACGGCCATGATGTTCTTCCAGGCGATTCTGCTGGTCGGATATCTCTACGCGCACCTTCTCTCGCGAATCCAATCGCTCCGACGCCAGGTGATCGTGCACGCGGCGGTGCTCGGGGCGGGGCTGCTGTTCCTGCCTGCGCACGTCGCGTGGCAGGAGGCGGCCGGGGCCAGCATGCACCCCGTGCCCTGGCTGGTCGGATTGCTGACCGTCTCCATCGGCCTGCCCTTCTTTGCCGTCTCGGCCACGGCGCCGCTGCTCCAGCGGTGGTTCTCCCATTCCGATCATCCACGGGCCTCGGACCCCTACTTCCTCTACGCGTCCAGCAACGCCGGCGGCCTGATCGCCCTGCTGTCGTACCCGGTGCTGATCGAGACGCGATTGGGCCTGACCCTCCAGAGCCGCGCGTGGACGGCGGGCTATCTCGCGCTCACGCTGGCCGTAGCGCTCTGCGCGGTCAGTCTCTGGGCCGCTCGGCGAAGACTGGGGACGGACAGCATTGCCGACATCGCCTCCGAGATACCCACTGGAGACTCCGCCGACGCATTTCACGAGCGGATCACCTGGGGCCGTCGGGCCCGATGGGTGGCCTTGGCGTTCGTGCCCTCGGCGCTGCTGCTGGCGGTGACGCAGCACATCAGCACGGACGTCGCGGCGGCGCCGTTCCTCTGGGTCGTGCCGCTGTCGCTGTACCTGTTGAGCTTCATCATCGTCTTTTCCCGCAGACCCATTCTGCGGCACAGTTGGATGCTCTGGCTCCAGGTCTGGATCTTCGCCCTGCTGGCGATCTACTTCATGGAGCACGATCTGTGGATGCTCCTGACCCTGCACCTGGCGGCGCTGTTCGTCACGGCGATGGTCTGCCACGGCGAGCTGGTCCGCCGCCGGCCCATGGCCGAGCACCTCACGGAGTTCTACCTCTGGATGTCCCTCGGCGGCCTGCTCGGCGGAGTCTTCTGTTCCTTGATCGCCCCCATCGCGTTCGACTCCATCCTCGAGTATCCGCTGGTCCTGACGTTCGCGTGCCTTCTGCGTCCGGAATTCGGCAAAGGCGGCCAGGTTCGGCGTCTGCTGGACTTTGCCCTGCCGGCGATTCTGATCTGGTCGTATCTGGAGGCGTGGAAGCGTTTCGACATCTTCGGCGTCGGGCCCAAAGGTCCCATCCTGTTCTACGGCGTCACCGCCGTCGCCCTCTACAGTTTCCACAACCGCCCGCTTCGACTGACGCTGGGATTCGGCGCCGTTCTTTTTGCCGCGATTCACCTCGACGCGGCCGCGATGAAGAACCGGCTCTACCGCGAGCGGAGTTTCTTCGGCCTTTACACGGTCTGCACCAACGACAAGGGGAACGAGCACTGGCTCTACAACGGCAACATCCTCCACGGCGACGAGTGCATGGACCCGGACAAGCTGCGAGACCCCAGGACGTATTATGTGCGGGGAGGTCCGCTCTGGCAGGTCTTCGAGGCCATGAACGAACGCGAGATCCTGCACCACATCGGCGTGATCGGCCTGGGCACCGGGAGCACGAGCTGCTACCACAAGCCCGGGCGGACGATGACCTTCTTCGAGGTCGATCCCACGATGGAACGGATCGCCCGCAATCCGAAGCTGTTCCGCTACCTGGAGCTGTGCGACCCCGGCGTCCAGGTCGTCATCGGCGACGGCCGGTTGAACCTGGCCGCGACGCCCGACGGGTCTTTCGATCTGCTGATTCTCGACGCTTTCACGTCCGATGCGATCCCCGTCCATCTGCTGACCCGCGAGGCCTTGGCCCTCTACATGCGGAAGCTCGTCCCCGGAGGAATCGCCCTGCTGCACATCTCCAACCGGTATTTGGACCTGGAGCCGGTCGTGGCGAACCTCGTCGAGGATGCCGGCCTGGCGGGCCTGATCGAAGAGCATCAGCCGAGCGAGGAGGAACGCCACCTGGGCGGCTCGTCTTCGACCTGGGTCGCCGTGACATACGCTCCCAGCGACCTGGAAATGCTGAATCTGTGCGATGGCTGGCGACCGCCGACGGCGGACCCGGCCGTGGGCGTCTGGACCGACGATTACTCCAATGTCTTCCGCACCCTGGTCTGGGGAAAGCTCTTCCACTGGGATCGGGATTGACCGGCCGCTGTCTGGCTGTGCGCTGGACCAGGGCAACACACCACGGCTCTCGCTATCGACAGGCCGCTCAACGCCAGCAGAGACAATGCAGACGCGGGGATCCTC
Source organism: Phycisphaerales bacterium (assembly GCA_039679525.1). Taxonomy (GTDB): domain Bacteria; phylum Planctomycetota; class Phycisphaerae; order Sedimentisphaerales; family Anaerobacaceae; genus PLanc-01. Next base: position 10,534 of record JBDKUU010000605.1, read on the forward strand.
GCAGCCTGAGGGCCGCTTCGCAGGACACGCCTCCCGGACCCGACAGTGAATCCGTCTCCATCGCCGAGCGGAGCGCTCGTCCTAGGGGGTGCGCAGCACCCCATAATGCTGGTGGCCTCAATGCGATAAACTTCCGCCGCCCGGCGGCGGATTCCGGATCAGTCCGTCCCTCCTCTATTGTTCGTCATTAGAAATGGGGCCGTGCGTCAAGAGAACGGGTCACACCCTTCCCTTCGACGCTCCGCGACGTCGCGTCGCAGTCGCTCGGCCGGGTCGCAAAAATAGTGGAATTTGGCGGAAAACGGGCCGATGATCTGATAGAATGGGCTCACGAAGCGTCCGATATTGTGCGATGTCGCGATCCATGGTGTCGGCGACGCAGCCGCAGGCCCTGATGCGGCGGACTCATGTAAATAGCTCGGCTGGCGAGAGTTACGAGGAGTGGCCCCATGCGGCCGGATTGGGCGGATCCGGCAGGCAAGACACTGAAGAAAGGAAGAGAGTACCCATGAGAGGACTGTCTCGCTGTTGGCGCGGTCTGTTCGTTTGCATGTTGGCGCTGAGTTTGGCCCGGCCGGGATGGGCCCTGGTCTTCAGCGAGATCATGTACCATCCTGTCGAAGACGCAATCACCGCTGACGAACCGCTCGAATTCATCGAGATCTACAACAACCGGGCTGTCTCCGAGGACCTCGGCCAGTGGGCCTTCACGAACGGCATCGAGTACACCTTCCCGGCGGGCACGACCCTCGGCCCCAAATCCTACCTCGTGGTCGCCCGCGATCCGAACGCCCTGATGGCCGCCTACAACATCCAGGGCGTCCTGGGACCCTACGCCGGCAAGCTCAGCAACGACGGCGAACGCGTCGATCTGTCAAACGCCGCCGGCATGATCGTCCTGTCGGTGCGGTACAACGACGCCAGTCCCTGGCCGGTCTCGCCCGACGGCACGGGTCATTCGCTGATCCTGGCCAAGTTCGCCGGCGATCCCGAGCAGGCGAGTTCCTGGTCGGCCAGCAGCTTCCTTGGGGGCACGCCGGGCGAAGCCGATCAAACCCAGGCCCCGTCGAAGGACCCGACTCTCGTGACCCTGGTCGACATCGGCACGAAGGGACGGTATTTCAAGGGCAAGCAGGAACCTTCGCCCGGCCCCGACGGCAAAGCCACCACAGCCTGGACTCAGATAGCCTTCAAAGACGATCCCGCGACGACCGCGTGGCTCGAGGGCGCCAATGGCTATGGGTACAGCAACGCCGCCGACGAGCTCCAGTACGTCGGCACCGTCCTGTCGGACATGTCGGGCAATTATATCTCGATCTACGCCCGGCTGCGATTCAACCTGTCGGCCTCTCAAGCCGCCTCGTTCACGCAGTTGCAGGCCGAGATGCGCTACGACGACGGATACGTGCTCTATCTCAACGGCGTCCGCGTGGCGGATTCCGGCGGCATCGTCGGCAACCCGCCGGCCTTCAACGCCTCCGGCGGACCAGCCGCGGAGCCTCCGGCGACAACGGTAGACCTGAACAGCTTCCGGAACCTCCTCGTGGTCGGCGAAAACGTCCTGGCGTTCCAGGCCCACAACGCGACCCTGACCGGCAGTTCGGACGGCTTCGGATGCGTGTCGTTGCGGGGAGTCGTCGCGCAGCCGGACGCCGGCAACGACCCGACGGCCCGCGTCGTCGTCAACGAGGTGCTGGCCAACAGCGACTCGGCCGACGGGGCAGACTGGATCGAACTCTACAATCCCGGCTCCGCCTCGGTGAGCTTGAGCAACGTCTACCTCAGCGACGATCGTCTGAACCTTCTGAAGTACAAAATCCCCAACGGCACGTCCCTGCAGCCGGGCCGGTTCTGGGCCGTGCGCCAGGGGGCGGCGCCGGATGGATTCGCGTTCGCCCTGTCTTCCGCCGGCGAGACGATCTACGTCACGGCGGCGACCGATGCGAATCCGCCCGAGCCGGTTCGCATCCTCGACGCGTTTCGCTACGGCGTCATGGAGCCCGAGGCGACCATCGGCCGCTATCCCGATGGAGCCGATTCCGTGGATCGTCTCGCGACCGCCACGTTCGGCGCGGCCAATGCCCCCAAGCTGGTCCGCGACGTCGTGATCAACGAGATCATGTATCACCACGGCTCACGCGATGAACGATACGAGTATGTCGAGCTGTACAATCGCGGCCAGACCGATGTCTCCTTGGCCGGCTGGGCCTTCACCGACGGAATCGACTACACCTTCGCCGAGGGCGCGATCCTCGCCCCCGGCGGCTATCTCGTCGTGGCCAAGGACCCGAATTTCCTCGCGGTCGTGTACAAGGACCTCGCAATCGGCGCGAACCTGGTCGGGCCGTACGAGGGCGGTCTGGACGACCACAGCGAACGAATTCGCCTGTCGTGCCCGCTCGACCACGCGGCCGCAGCGGGGGACGAAGCCAAACAGAACATGGTCACGGTGGACGAGGTCACCTACTGCGACGGCGGCCGATGGCCCACGTGGGCCGACGGCATGGGCGCCAGCCTCGAACTGCGCGACCCTCGCAGCGACAACGACACGCCGGACGCCTGGGCCGCCAGCGACGAGAGCGTCAAGACCCCATGGCAGCAGTTCTCGTACACCATCCAGGCCACCGACACGCGGTACACCCATGACAATCCCTCGATCTTCGATTTTCTCCTGCTCAACGCAGGCGAAGTGCTCCTCGACGACCTCGAATGCGTCGTCGGCGGCAGCAACCGCCTCACCAACAACGGCTTCGAAAACGGCGAGGCCTCCTGGCGAATCCTGGGCAACCACACGCGCTCGTTCGTAACCGGGGAGGACTTCCACTCGGGATCGCACGCCCTGCACCTGATCGCGACCGGCCACGGCGACCCCGGGGCCAACCGCATCAATCAGTCGATCTCCGGCTCCGGCACAAACACCGTGACCTTCCGCGGCTGGGCCAAGTGGCTCCGAGGCAGCCATTTCCTCCTGCTGCGGACGACCCGGGAATTGTCGCCCTCGCGGCCCCCCAGGCCGGCCTACGCCTTCGAGCTGACCATGCCGCTTGATCTGGGTACGCCGGGCAAGCAGAACACCGCCTTCGTCGCCAATCGCGGGCCGGACATCCTCGACGTGCGGCACTCGCCCGTCCTGCCCAAGGCCGGCGAGCCGATCGTCGTCACCGCGCGGGTTGTGGACGTCGACGGCGTCGCATCCGTCACCTTGTATCATCGCACCGAAGGCTCCGCCGCGTTCGCCTCCCTCCCGATGGTCGACAACGGCTCCGGCGACGACAAGATCGCGGGCGATGGAATCTACACCGCCGCCATCCCCGGCGGCTCGGCCGGCCAGATGCGATCGTTCTACATCGAGGCTTCCGACGGCGCCGAAGTCGCCCGATTCCCGACGAAGCTGGAACCTTCGGCCGACGTACCCAATCGAACCTGTCTCGTTCGCATCGCGGACACCAAGCGAGCCAGCCAACTCGCCAACTACCGCATCTGGATGTCTTCCGACGTGATGAGCGCGTTCCAGTCCCGCGCCGATCTCTCCAACGAGTTGATGGACTGCACCTTCGTCTATAACGACACCGAGGTCTTCTACAACTGCGGCATCCGCCTCCGCGGGAGCCCCTTCCTCCGCGGCAGCTACGGCTGGACTCCCACGGTAGGACGCGGCCTCCGGATCGACTTCCCTTCCGACCAGAAGTTCCGCGGTCGCGAGGAGATCAATCTCGACTGGACCGAAGGCGGCGATCGGGGTCCGCTCCAGGAGCGTGCCTCCTACTGGTTCTACGCCAAGATGGGCCTGCAGCACTCCCGCCAGGAATGGGTTCGTTTGTTCGTCAACGGAACCGGCCTGACCAACTTCGATGATGTCCAGAAGATCGACGGCGACTACATCGACGCCTGGTTCCCCGGCAACAACGAGGGCTACATCCATAAGATCGACGATTATTTCGAGTTCAACGCCGAAGGCACCTCGCACAGCGGCGAGGCGGCGGACGAGGGGCTGCTCTACAATGACCAGCACCCGCCGCTCCCGGAGACCTATCGCTGGCACTTCGAGAAGCGATCGCACCCGGAGAACGACACCTGGCAGCATCTGTACGAACTGGCCGCGGCGTTGAACACGCAATCGGCGAACACCACGTACGAACGGGGCATCGAGTCCAAGCTCGATCCGCGGCACTTCACCAAGATGCTCGCGATGCGGCACGCCGTGGGCGACTGGGACAGCTACGGATACACGCGAGGCAAGAACAACGCGTTCTACTACGCCCTGCCGGAAGGCAAATGGTACCTGCTGCCGTGGGACATCGACTTCACGCTCGGCTCGGGCCGCGGGTCGTCGTCGAGCCTGTTCGAGGTAACCAACGAGTTCCCCGAGATCGTCCAGTTCCTGAATTACCCCAAGTACAGGCAGATGTACTACGACGCGTTCCAGGAGCTGGTGGACGGGCCGTGGAAGACCTCCTACGGGACGAACGATCCGCCGACGGCGTTCGACAAGTTCCTCGACGAAGGGGCCGACCTGCTGACCGCCGAAGGGCTCGGCGACGGACGACGCAATCAGATCAAGCAGTTCGTCCGCGACCGGCGCACGTTCATTTTGTCGCAGCTCGCCAATCAGCCGACGAAGCCGCCGGGGCGATAGGAGAAAACATAGGACCTGTAAGACCGATGGGACGAATGGGGCCTGTCACTGACCCGCTGCTGAAGCCGGTTTCGACTCGCGGGGCTGGAGGATTTTCGTCGCGTTGACGCGATAGACCTTTTCGAGCACCGGGTCCGGCAGAGCCAGGCCGTAGAGCGGCCAGTGATAGGTCGAGTGGCTCCAGGCGTAGAAGTGCTCGTCCGCCGATTCGAGAACGCGGAACGTGAAACGGTACGTGTCGGCGCTGCGGTGCATGTCCGTGCCGTAGACGAGCCGGTCCTGGTACCGCTCGTAGAACTTCCCGGTGAACCGCGGGATCGCGGCGGTCTCGGCGTAGCGGGCCGAGATGTCCGCGTAGAGGTTCGGATGCTTGTCGAGCATCGCGCCCAGCTTGCTCAGGTCGTAGCAGCAGTTGGCGAAGTGACACGCGACGAACGTCGTCCTGGGGTGCCTCCCGACAGCCCGGTCGAGGATCTCCATCAGTCCCTCGTGTCCGACGATTCCCGGCTGATTGTCCAGCCGCCACGAATAGGCGTTCATCAGGCCGTCGTTCCCGGCGTCCATCGGCAGGTACATCCAGTAGGGGTCGGCCATGTGGATGTTGACGGGCATCTTCAGTTCCGCGCATTTCTCCAGCAACGGGTCCATGCGGGGATCGTCCAGGAGCATGCCCCAGGCGGGAGGCTTGCAGTAGGACAGTCCCTTGCCCTTGTCGCCGAGTTCGCCGACGCCGCGGGCGCCCGCTTTGCAGCAGCGTTCCAGCTCCCTGACCGCCGCGGGACCGAAGCCCGGCTTGTCATACCCGGTGTAGTCGAACCCGCACCAGACCTCGAATCGGTCGGGGTATTTGGCATAGAGGGCATGGAGCCTGTCGAACTCCTTGCCCGTCGCCATCGTCATCACGATCGATTTCTGGATTCCGACCTCGTCCATCGTGCGGACCCAGTCGGCCACCTGCTCGGGCGTCTCCGCATAGACATGGGCGTGCATGTCGATGGCGGGGAACTTGGCCTTGGCCACATCGGTCACAGGCACTTTGTAGATCGACTGCGGCCGGAAATCCTTCAACAAAAGTGATTCGGGCCCGGCTTGCGAGTCATCGCCTCGCGAGATCCCGGAAAATACGAACGTCACAAGCGAGAGAACGACCGCTGAACACACGATCCGACGAGACATGACCGAACTCCTTTCTGCCGTGATGAAGATGGGCACAGGCACACGGTGTCAAGCGTACGCACGGAGGTCCGCCGCGTCAAGCATGGGACTTGTCATCGCAGAGAATCATGGTATCGTGATAACTGGTTAGCCGGCCCTTGGGAACTTCGTGGACCCGGTGTTAGTCACGGCCGTAATGCGAGAGGTCTTGTGCCAGAGGTCACGTGATGGATGAGAAACTGGTCGCGAGAGTGCTGTCGTTTCGCTGGCTCGTGTTCTCCGTGCTCGCCATGGGATATGCCCTGGTCTACTTTCATCGCGTGTCGCTCTCGGTCGTCGCGGATGAATTACGCCGCGATTTCCAGACCAGCGCCGGCGTCATCGGGTTGTTGGGCTCCGTGTACTTCTATTGTTACGCTCTCATGCAGATCCCTTCGGGCCTGTTGAGCGATTCGGTCGGGCCTCGCAAGACCGTCGGGATCTCCCTGCTGTTGACCGCAGTGGGCAGCCTTCTCTTCGGCCTGGCGCCGAACATCACGGTGGCGGCAGCAGCCAGAGCCATGGTCGGGCTCGGGGCCTCCATGGTGTTCATCCCCGCGATGAAGGTCTTCTCCCAGTGGTTCCGGGCCCGCGAGTTCGCCCACGTCGGCGGGATGTACCAGGCGGCCGGCGGCATCGGGATTCTGGCCGGCACGTGGGCGCTCAGCCGCCTGTCCGTCGCGTACGGCTGGCGGACATCGCTGCACATCATCGCCGCGGCCACGCTCGCCATCGCCCTTGCGGCCTGGCTGATCGTGCGGAACCGCCCCGCCGACGTGGGCTGGCCGTCCATCGCGCAGATCGAGGAGAAGGAGAACGCCGCTGTCCACGCGCCCGGCAAGATCACTCTGCGGCAGGGAATTCGCATAGTCCTTTCGGAGAGGCATTTCTGGCTCGTCGGAGCGTGGTTCTTCTTCGACTGCGGCATCTTCTTCGGCTTCGGCAGCCTCTGGAGCGGGCCGTACCTAATGCACGTCTATGGCATGAGCAGGAACCAGGCGGCGGCCCTTCTGACCCTGATCGCCTGGGGCATGGTCATCGGCGGCCCCGCCCTGGGCGTGCTGTCGCAGCGAATTCTCAAGAGCCGCAAAAGAACCCTGATCCTGTCCATGTCCGCGCTGACCGTGCTGCTGGCGATCGCCACGATCCTGCCGGCGGGCCTGCCGCGTGCGGCCCTCGTCGCGTGGTTCTTCCTGTTCTCCGTGTGCTCGTCTGCCGTAGTCGTCGTGGCCTTCACGACCACCAAGGAACTTTTCCCGGTGGAGATCGCGGGCACATCGATCGGCGTGGTCAACTTCTTCCCCTTCTTCGGCGGCGCGATCTACCAGCCCATGCTCGGGGCGATCCTCGACGCCTACGGCAAGACCGCATCCGACCAGTACCCGATCGCCGCGTACCGGATGGTCATGGCGGTCCTGCTGCTCTCCTCCCTCGCCGCCCTCGCCTGCTCGATCCTCCTGAAGGACACCTACCGCAAGTAGTCCGGATGTGCATCGCCGACTTGTCCTATTCGGACGTCTCAGGGGCTCCGCCCTCGTTGTTCTACACATCTTAGGCCTGTCGAGGTCCGGGGCGTTGAAACCGTCCAAGAGCGGGGGCGCTGCCCCCGGATCCCCGAGATTTTGCGCTTTGGGCCAGAGGCATGATAGACAAGATGGAAACTACGCCGAGACAGCGGGATCGTCCAGACCGCCGAGCCGGGCTCTGCCGACATCATGTTTCTGGCAAAAGCGAAAGATCCCCCTCACACGCTCACCGCGGGTGTGTCCGGCCCGTCAGAGATGTGTAGAACAACGAGGGCAGAGCCCCTGAGAACCTATGGAGAACGATGACCCAACGGCATGTGATGCACACCCGGCAGATGCCCGGGACAAGCTCAGAACATAAGAGGGCCCGGACAGGATGCCGAGCCGGGCCCTCGTTTTGAGTTTTGGATTTTGAGCCTTTGAATTTGCTTCGGATTTCGAGTTTCGAAATTCGGATTTTTCTTCCTACGCTTCTTCCA
>JBDKUU010000606.1:0-7721 GCA_039679525.1 Phycisphaerales bacterium
GCAGTCCGGCCGCAGGATCGTGGAATTGCGGGTGACCGATCAGGCCCCGGGCCAGAAGCCCGAGACGGCAGACGCCTCCAGCCTCCAGCCAGCCGCCTCCGGCCTGCGCATCGAATGCAACGCGCAAATCCAGCGTCTGGCCCTGCCGGGCAATCAAGTCGCCGGCGTGTCGCAGGCCTACCAGATTCACACGCGGAGCCAGTCGACGCTCCAGACCTTCGAAGTGACGCCCGGACAGCGGGCGGGCATGGCCTGGATCGACCTGGGTCCCGATCCGGAGCTGGCGGCGGAGATCCTCAAACGAATCGAGAAGAGACTCCGGGATTGACGATTTACTATTTTCTATTTACGATTTGACCTTCGCGTCTCGCGCTGTGCGCGGCGCTTCCAATCGTAAATAGAAAATCGTAAATAGCAAATATATGAACGTTCTCGTCTGTGGCGGAGCAGGGTACATCGGCAGCAACATGACGGCCCTGCTGGCGGCTCAAGGCCATGAGCCGATCGTATACGACAATTTCAGCAAGGGCCACCGCTCGGCGGTCCGCGGCGTCCAGGTCGTCGCGGGCGATCTGGCCGACTTCCAGGGCCTCGTGCGGGTCCTTCGGGACCGCAAGATCGAGGCCGTGATGCACTTCGCCGCTTCGATCGAGGTCGGCGAGTCCGTCCAGGAGCCCCTGCGCTATTATCGCAACAACCTCTCGAACACGCAGAATGTGCTCTCGGCCATGGAAGCCGCGGGCGTGCAGAAGTTCGTCTTCAGCTCCACCGCGGCGGTCTACGGCATGCCGGAGAAAGTCCCGATCACCGAGGACTCCCCGAAACAGCCGATCAATCCCTACGGCGAGACCAAGCTTGCGGTCGAGCGGATGTGCCGCTACCAGTCCCAGACCGGTCGGCTGCACTATGCGGCCCTTCGGTACTTCAACGCCTGCGGCGCAGGCGACAATGGCAATCGCGGCGAGGACCATCGCCCGGAGTCGCACCTGATCCCGCTGATCATCCAGGCCGCCATGGGCAAGCGGGCGGATATCAAGATCTACGGCACGGACTACCCCACGTCCGACGGCACCTGCATCCGCGACTACATCCACATCGAAGACCTCTGCCGGGCGCACCTGCTGGCGTTGACCCGCCTCGACGCCCACGTCGAGCAGACGTTCAACCTCGGCAACGGCCAGGGCTACTCCGTCCGCGAAGTGATCGAATCCGTCAAGCGGGTCTCGGGCCGGGACTTCAAGGTGGTCGAGACAACCCGTCGGCCGGGCGACCCCGCGGTCCTGACCTCCGACGCGAGCAAAGCCCGGGCCGAGCTGGGCTGGCAGCCGCAGATCCCTTCCCTCGACGACATCGTCGCCACCGCCTGGACCTGGCACACGGGACACCCCGAGGGATATAAGGATTGACGATTTACTATTTACGATTTACGATTTGAGAGCCGCGGCACGTGCCGGATTCGCCGACTGTGACACGACCCGGGGCAATCGTAAATAGCAAATAGTAAATCGTAAATTGCGAGGGTTTGCCTGTGAAAGATCCAAGAGGCCGGGTCAAAGAGTTCCTCAGCAGCCAGGGCATGTACCACGGGGACATCAGCATCCAGGAGACCTGCGATGTCTTCCTCGACGAGATGGACAAGGGCCTCTCGGGCAAGAAAAGCTCGCTGGCCATGCTGCCCACCTACATCGAGACCGAGCGGGAGTTGTCCCGCAATGTCCCGGTCATCGTGATGGACGCCGGCGGGACGAACTTCCGCGTCGCCACCGTCACGTTCGGACAGGTCGGCGCCCCCGAGATCTCGGACTTCAAGGTCTACCCCATGCCCGGCATCACCGCCGAGGTCGGCAAAGAGGAATTCTTCGGGACCATGGCCGGCTACGTCAAGGCCATCGCGGACAAGAGCCCCAAGGTGGGCTTCTGCTTCTCGTACCCGATCGAGATGTTCCCGAGCAAGGACGGCCGGGCCCTCTACTTCTCCAAGGAGATCAAGGCCCCCAAGGCCGCGGGCCAAATGATCGGCGAGAACATGGGCATCGCCCTGAACAAGCTCGGCGTCGCGCAGGGCAAGCATTTCGTGCTGCTCAACGACACTGTCGCCACCCTGCTGGCCGGACGGGCCGAGGCGAGCGGCCGCCGCTTCGACAGCTACATCGGCTTCATCCTCGGCACGGGCACCAACACGAGCTACGTCGAGCAGAACAGCAGCATCGGCAAGGCCAAGGACCTGGACCCCACGTGCAGCCAGATCGTCAACGTCGAGTCCGGCGGATTCGGCAAAGCCCCTCGCGGCAAGATCGACAAGGCGTTCGACGCCGCGTCGGTCAGCCCGGGCGTCAACGTTTTCGAGAAGATGATCTCCGGCGCCTACATTGGACCGCTGTGCCTGGCGACGGCGAAGATCGCCGCCAAGGCGGGTCTATTCGCCAAAACCACTGCCACCGAACTGGCCAAGATCGAAGCGGCCACGACCAAGGACGTCAGCAACTTCCTGACCCGTCCGGAAGGCACGGACAATCCGTTCTCGGCGGCCCTGGCGGGCGCCAGCGACGACGACATCATCGCCCTGTATCACCTCGTGGACGCTCTCGTCGAGCGAGCGGCCAAGCTGACTGCGGCCAACCTGTCCTCCGCGGCCCTCAAGAGCGGCAAGGGCCGCAACCCCGCCCGCCCCATCTGCATCGTGGCCGAGGGCACGACGTTCTACAAGCTCAAGAGCCTCCGCTCGAAAGTCGAGCACTATCTCAAGCTGCACCTGGTCGACAAGAAGCACGTCTACTACGAGATCGTGAACATCGACAACGCCACGCTGATCGGCGCCGCCATCGCCGGGCTGACGAACTGAGTCAGCCGCGACACGATATCCAGCATCCTGCGGGGTTCCGCTTCGGCAATCCGACGGTGCGGAACCCCGTTTCATTCAGGGAGCGGAATGCGGCGGAAAGACGATCTCCGCGAGCTTCTCGCGGACGGGCTTGTTGGTGCCGCCGTCGTGCGGGTGGGCGCGATTGGTCAGCAGGATCAGGTAGATGCCCGTGTCCGGATCGCAGACCAGGCTGGTGCCCGTGTAGCCCGTGTGGCAGAAGGCGTTCGGCGAGGCATTGGGGCCTTTCACCCAGGAGTAGCTGGAGCTGACGTCGAAGCCGTAGGCCCGGCCGAGAGACTGGGGCTGAGTCAACATCGCCACTGCACTGGGACTGAGAATCCGTCTGCCCTTCCACATGCCGTGATTGAGCAGCATCCGGCAATAGATGGACAAGTCGGAGGCGGTGGAGAATAGTCCTGCGTTGCCGCTGACGCCGGCCCTGAGCCGGGCCAGCGGATCGTGGACCGTCCCCCGCAGCGGCTCGCCATCCACGATCTCCGTCGCCGCGATCCTCGGCTTCCATTCGGCCGGCGGGTTGAACGCCGTGTCTCTCATGCCCAGCGGGCCGAAGAGATTCTCGCGAGTGAATTCGTCCACGCCCTGCCCCGACACGATCCTGACGATCTCAGCCAGCGTGATGTAGCCCAGGCAACTGTATCGGAATTCCTCGCCGGGCGCGGACTGCGCGTCGAGACCGCAGATCTTCTCAATGACCTTCTCCGGACAGGGCGAGCCGTACTGAGTCTTCAGACTGTTGGCGTCCGTGTACGCCGGCAGGCCGGAGGTGTGGGTCAGCAGATGCCTGATCCGGGCCTGCTCCTTGCCGCCGCAGGCGAACGCGGGCAAATAGTCCCCGACCAGGGCGTTGGGGTCGAGCCTGCCCCGGTCCACCAGGATCAGCACGGACGCCGCGGTCGCCAGGGGCTTGGTCATCGAAGCCAGGTCGAAGATCGTGTCCGTTCGCATCGGCTCCTGAGTCGGCTCGGAGATCGCCAGGCCGAAGGCCTTGTGGTACAAGACCTTGTTGCCCTTGCCGACGAGCACGACCGCGCCGGGGAAGTGGCCGGCCTGGATTTCCGCTTGCACGACACCGTCAATCCGGGCCAAGCTGTCGCGATAGGCCCGGTCCGAGTGGCAACTCGAGAGAAGAAGGCAGAAAGAGAGTAAGCACGAAATCCGAAATCCGAAATTCGAAACAAATCCAAAGGACCCAAACCCAAATGACCGAAACGCTGCCGCCGGTCGGGAGTCCGTTTTGAATTTCGAAATTCGGTCATTTGAATTTGTTTCGGATTTCGGATTTCGGATTTCGTGCTTGAGAGTCATAAGCCGTTCTTCTCCTTGCCGCCACGGATCTTCTCGATCGCCACCGCCACCGGCGACGGGATCTCCTCGCCTCGTTTGCTTCCCTCGGCCAGCTCTTCGATCGACTCATGCAGAACTTCGCAGGCGTGCTCGTACGTGCAGCCGGTCTCCTGCGCGATCAGCCGGCAGCCGCGGTCGATCAGTTTCTTATTGCTCGGCGAGACCCAGACCATCGCGTTGCCGATCACCCGGCCCATTCGGACCATCGTCGCCGTGGAGAGCGTGTTGAGAATCAGCTTGATCGCCAGGTGCTCCCACAGCCGCAGCGGCGAGGCCGGCACGTCGCAGGCGACGTGGATGTGCTCATCGACGTCGATCCGTTCGGCCGATGGTCCAAAAGTGATCGCCGCAGTACGCTTGAATTGATCATGGATTATGGATGATGGATGATTGGGGAGGTCGCCGACCTGCACGAGCATCGAGTCCGGAGCATTCGTGCGCGAGGGGTCGGGCTCGTTGCCGATGCGGAATTTGTGAATTTCCTTGTTGTCGAGCTTCGGCGGATTGGCCTGGATGTGCGCGGGGGCGTTCAACTCCCGATAGACCGCCGGGCCCCAGGTCAGGCCGCGAGGCTCACGTTGGAGCATCTCATGCCAGGCTTGCTCGGTTGGATGATGCGGGTCTTTCACGAACGACCACGACACGGGTGAAATCGTATCCCCCCGCCTGCGGAACGGCGGCAGCATGAATGTCGGCGCTCGTTCCGTCGTGTCGGTCAGGACGTCGAGCATCAGAGAATTGGCCAAGTACGTCACGAGGCCCCGCTTGTGATAAACCTGCTCTTCCAGTTCCACGGCCCGTGCGATCGGTGCAACGGCCTGCGGAGCAGACAACTGTCTGAGCAGATTCTCGAAGAGCTGGCGGTAAGAGGAGATGGTGTGCACGGCACACCCTACATGCTTGCCCAGGGCCATCTCCATCGCCGCGCCGACGACGAGCAGTTCAGTCGTCGTCGCCTGCATGCGGGTCGAACCGGTGATGGCCATCGGGCCGATCGCCAAGTCGAGCTTCTGGATGCGAGGCTCGTCGATCACCTCCCGCGACCTTTGCACGTGCTTGCGGAGCAGGTCGGTGGGGTTGTTGTAGACGAAGAACACATGGGCTCCGACGTCGAGGCCCTGCCAGGCGGTACCGATGACGAACGATGTCTCACCGCCTTCGGTGATCGCGACGACGACGTCGTCCTTCCGCACGCCCGCGTCCTTGATCTGCCGCCGGCCGAAATCCGTGAAGTCCTCGAAGCCTTCCACGGACTTGATCAACGCGAAATCTCCGCCGGCCATGACGCTGACGCACAGATCGGACATCCTCGTAGGGGCAACCCCCCGTGGTTGCCCTTCTCCTGTTCGGCCTTCCTCATGCAGAGGGCAGGCACGGGGGCCTGCCCCTACCGCCCAGAACCGCCGCCACATTGCTTCCAGAAGGATGCTCAGTCGGCCCGTGGCGCCGCAGCCGGTGAAGAAAATATGATGCCCTGCCCGCATCGCCTCGTACAGGGTTTCGACCAGCCGGCCGAACGACTCCTGCGCGAAGATCCGCTCCAACGCGGCCGGGATGTCGTCGTCCACCGACTGCAACATCCGAACGCCCGCCTGAAGATCCGCCTGGATCGTCTGCGACAGGCGACGCGTCTTCGGATGCGAAGACTCCGTCATCAACTGCCCCAGGCGAAACGCCTTCTCCTGTTCCAGAAACGCCTTGGCCTTTTCGTGTGCTTGTGACATGCCCTATTCATAGCACGGGCCCCCCCTGCCGTGCAAATACCATTCGCTGCCTCTCGATCGCTATGCCGGAAGATCCACTGGGCCGCATGCCGACGCGCGTGAGGGGCCGCCGGCATGGAGGGGCGTCGCACGCCCCGCAAGACGTCCAATCCCGCAAGCGAACGTCTCGTTCGCGTTCAAGCCGGAGGCCCTAATGCGATAGACTCCCCTCGCACGACCGCTTCGGGCGTGCCTCGCCGCTGTCCTGCAATGCGTAGAACGCTCTTGACTTGAGCTGAGCATGTATTTCCGATGCGAGGATTCGACGCAAAAGCTATAATCGCTCGTCGCGAGGAATTGCGTTTGTTAGCAGGAGCAAAGTGAAGCAGGTATGAGCAAGTCGAAGACGAAGACGCGAGCGAAGAAGGGATTGTGGGTGGCCGGGCTGATGTCGGGAACCTCGGCCGACGGGGTCGACGTGGCGATCGTGGAGATCCACGGCCGCAAGGTCGATCTCCTGGCGTTCGAGATGTTCCCTTACTCCGCGGCCATGCGAAAGAGCATTCTCGCCCTGTGCCGGCCGGAGACATCCAGGGTGGACGACATCTGCCATTTCAATCACGTACTGGGCGAACTCTTCGCGGAGGCGGTGATCAGGCTGTGCCATCGCACCGGCATCCCGCTGGACTCCATCGACCTGATCGGCTCGCACGGCCAGACGATCTGGCACAATCCGCGAGGCCCGAAGTACGACGGCCTGGCGATCGGCTCGACGCTCCAGATCGGCGAACCCTGCCGGATCGCGCAGCGGACCGGGATCGCGACCGTCGCGGACTTCCGGCCGCGAGACATGGCGGCCGGGGGCGAGGGCGCGCCGCTGGTGCCGTACGCGGATACCGTGCTGTTCTCCGACAAGAAGCTCTGCCGGGCCGTGCAGAATATCGGCGGCATCGCGAACGTGACGTATCTGCCCGTCTGCCACGATCACGCGAACTGCTCGCACTCCTGCTGCTGCGAGCACGACGCACATCCGGAGGTCCTCGCGTTCGACACCGGGCCGGGCAACATGGTCATCGACGGCATGATGCGGATCCTCACCGACGGCAAGCGCCAGTACGACCGCGACGGCGAGATGGCCGCGAAGGGCACGGTACATGAGGCCCTGCTGAAAGAAATGCTGCGTCATCCCTTCCTGCGGCGAAAGCCCCCCAAGTCCACGGGCCGGGAGCAGTTCGGGCAGCAGTATTGCGAATGGCTCCACCGCGAGGCTCGCAAACTCAGGCTCAAGCCGCAAGACATGATCGCCACGGCCACCGCGTTCACTGCCTCCACGATCGCGACCGCCTATCGCAAGTTCCTGCCGACCATGCCGGACGAGCTGATCCTCTGCGGCGGCGGCTCGCACAACGCGACGCTCGTGAGCTTGTTGCAGTCGCAACTCGCGGGCGTTAGAATCCGCTCGACGAATGAGTTCGGCATCAGCGTCGATGCCAAGGAGGCCGTGTCGTTCGCCATCCTCGCGTACGCGACCATCCAGGGAATGGCCAACAACCTCCCCAGCGTCACGGGGGCGGACGAACCGGTGATTTTGGGAAAGATCGTGCCGGGACGATGACGCGGAGTCTTGAAAAATGAACATTCGGCCTATATTCTTCAAGGAAATCCGTCTCACGATTTCCTTGAAGAATCGATCTAGCCAAATCTCTGTGAACCAACTACCGTTTGGGAAGGAGAAATCGTGAAGCAGATTTCTCCTTCCCAAAGCAGGCCGAATGTCCATTTTTCAAAAC
>JBDKUU010000607.1:0-15927 GCA_039679525.1 Phycisphaerales bacterium
TCAAGGCGTCCGCCGTCAACTATGGCGAGAACGAGGAGATGTTCTGGACGATCAACAACGCCCGCCAGGCGATGGCGAGGATGACCACCCAGCTTCGCACAGGCTACAGCGTCGATCCGACCGCCGACACGAACGAAGTCAGCTTCTTCACCGCCGACGACGAGGACATCACGTACGACTTCGAGAGCGCCGAGCAGAAGCTCTACCTGGTCAAGAACGGCACGGCCCCGCTCCAGCGATACGCCCTGTGCAGCAACGTGGTCGCCGCCAACTTCATCAAGACGCCCACGAACGACGGGCTCGACTGCAAGAGCGTGCAGATCTCGCTGACCGTCCGCAGCGGCGACACCCGTCGTACGCTGTCCTCGGCCGCGGTGATCCGCCGGAACCTGGGCCAGTGATCGCCGCCGGCTTCGTTCGTAGTGACGCCGTGAGGCGTTATCTTGACGAGTTGGAAGTGTGAAGTTTCAAGTTTGAAGTGAAGAAGGCGGAGGTTCGATGGCCGTCCTCTCTTGCCTCCGACTTGACACTTCAAACTTCAAACTGGCTTTCGATATGCCCTTGCGGGCACATTGCGGGCAGGCCGCCCTCGATTCTGCGCATGCCAGGGCTCTTTCGCAGACACAGGCGGGGGGGGGGCGAAGGGCTGCTCTTGCCCGGCGTGGATTTTTCAGAAATCAATCCCCAAATAATTGCTTGCTTTTTCCCGGCCGGCCCGGCATACTAGTGCGATACCTTTGGTATGGGCGGCTAGCTCAGATGGCTAGAGCACCAGCTCGACACGCTGGGGGTCAGAGGTTCAAGTCCTCTGCCGCCCATTCCCTCTTTTTCTCTGCGCTCATTTTCTGGCCCGCAAAGGGCGAAATCCACGTTTTCGGGGCCTTCCTGCTGGTTTCCGTTCACCGGCATACCGTGACATGCGGCGGGATACTGCGCTGCTTTTTGCGCTGTCTCTGCTGATTCCTGCGATGCCTGTCGGAAGTGCTCATCGGTCACCTGGAGGTAGTGTTCGCGGGCGACTACCCGGCTGTTCCCCATCCACGCGCAGACGATATATTCGGGCCACTCCCGGGCCAATTCCGTCTGTCGGGTTGACCGGAGATTCTGGAAGAGCTTCTGCCATGGCTTAACCCCGGCCTTAGAGATAATCCGCAACATATGCGTTCTCAGGTTCGCTCCCAACACGCGATGTTTGGCAATCACGTACTCGGCCCCTGGCTCGGCCTGTTCGAACGCTTCCAAGAGCAGGGGACGCAATTCCGGGAAGATTGGCACAAGGCGGGATTCCCCGCCGGGATGATGCTCGGTCTTGGGACTTCGCACCAGCATTTTACCCCGGCCCCAATCGATGTCCGCCCATCGTAGCTGTAGCGTTTCACTTGGCGTGCGAAGGCCCCCAAACCGCGCCAGAGCGAAGATTAACTTCCATTCGATGTCCGGGCAGGCCTCCATGATCTTCTCGGCGTCTTGGCGGCTCAGGAAATATTCGCGGGCCTTGTTGCCGGTGACGGCGGTCTTCAACTCCGTGAATGGGTTCTCGCGGATCAGCTTGCGCCGGACAGCCGCCCGGAAGAACTGCCGGGCAATCCCGCACGTCCGGTTGACCGTGTTCGGAGCAAGCCCCAGGCTCACAAGGTGCAGCCGCCATTCATCGGCCCCGCCTTCGGTGACGTCCTGCAAAGCCTTGTTCGCCCCGAAGAAATCGACCAGATGCTTTCGCGTCCGCCCGTATACCAGCACAGTGTTCGTCTTCACATCCTGGCGGCTGGTGATGTACTCGTCAAGGAATGGCCCCAGCGTGTATTTCGTCGTGGCAGCGCGCGGCGGGACAAGTCCCTTTGCCGCCAGCTTGGCATGTACATCGTCCGGCAAATCAGCAACCCATCGGGCTGTCTCCGGGTCGATATTGCTGAATCTCGACGCGATCACGGCCTCCAATTTGATTTTGAAGGCCTCTGCTTGCTTCTGGCTGCACTTCCCCAGGTAAATGGTCTTCGTGCCGCTATCCTGCCACTGGACACGCTTGCGTCCGTTGGGGTCGCGTACTACCGTCGCCACTGTGTCACCTTCCCTTCGTTCGTCGGGGTCGAAGCTCCAACCCAAAATATTCGCACAGCTTTTCGGCTGTGGCCATGCTGCAAATCTCGTTGTTCACAATCCGGCAAAGAACGGCTTGGTCAATCCCGGTTTCTTTGCTGATTTGATACCGGCTCTTGCCGGATTGCCCTATGGCTTGTGCTATGCTTTTCACGATCATGCCGCTAAGCATATACAGTAGTTGCGTAGATGTCAAGTAGTATTGCCGCTGCATTTTGCTCTCTTGATAAAATCCCGTAGATCATCTACGGCGTACCGCAAGAGCCCTCCATGCCGCACAGCCGGGATTTCCCCGGCCTGTGTCAAACCGTACAAGGTGCGGGGGCAGACAGACAGCATCTGTGCGGCTTGTCTTGGTGTCACTAAGAGGGGAGTAACGATTTGTGATGTCCCGCTCATGCTATCTCGTTCCATCGGTATTCCAAATCCAATCCTAGAAGAGTGAATAGTAATCGCAGAGTACTCAGGGTTGAAGAGAACCCGAAACCCAGCCGCTTCGCGGCCCCCAGGGGGGAAGAATCTATAGAGCGCAGTTACGGACGACTGTTGTGACCATCGGACCTACACCCCGTTTTCATACCCGCCAAAGCGGTTTCGTAAATCGGGGCGGAATTCTCAACAGTCGTCTGTGACAGTTGCGCCGTAGTTGTCGGTGACTGTTGAAAATCCTCCTTATGGGAGTTTCTCCCCAGCCGGTTTCCTGGCTTGAAGCCGATATCCTGCATCCTCTTGTCTCGTGCCTTTTCCTTGAACTCCGGCGTGCCAAAGCTCCTCCATCGATCGCTCAGCGAGTAGAGGGACACATCCTTATGCAGCCCGTACCCCGATTTGGTAACGTCGATGAATCCCACTCTGACCAAATCGTCTATCGCGCGTTTGAACTGACCAGCAGAGAGCCCATACTTGTCCCTCGCCTCCTTGTAGGTGAACGTGATTTCGCCGTTATTCGCGACGACATAGCCTTTCTCCCTCGTGCATGGCCTGCGTTCCGTCGTCATCCGTCGCTTGGTCAGGAAGGCCATTAGGACGACATGGGAAGCGGCGGTTCGCAGGCTACGATAGGCCAGAGACGAAATCATTTCACGGGAGACGTACATTGCATCGCCGTGTCGTCTTCGTTGGGCGTCGCCCCATTTCTGGGGCGTGGTCCGTAAGTCCGGATGGAGAACGCTGCTTGCGAAATCAGACTCGGCAACTTTCCTTGTGGGCAGTAAGCCGATACCTTGGCTCATAGACCATTCCCCGCCCCGTTCGGGCCTTTTGCGTTTGGGAACTGGTCATTACGACCAGTCTCTACGTTTTGGTAAAGCCGCACTGACCCCAGAGAGCATCCAAGATCGGCTAATTGATCTGAATGCGGACGTGACACGGGGGTTGACGTGCAAATGCCAGCCCCCTTCCCCCCCATCTGATTCATTGCTCCGTCTCCTTCTTGGCCTTGAACTTGGCCATATCACAATCGGCGTTGATGAATTCGATGATGTCCGCCAGCCGCCAGCGCACGCTTCCGCCGAGTGACACCGGCGCGGGGATCTCGCCCATAGTCCGCAGACGCGAAACAGTGCGAGGAGAGACCGCAAGCATTTGCTCAACTTGCCGTTGGCCGATTAGCCGGTCATTCGCCATGTTCAAACCCGTTTCCATACCTGCCCTTTCAAAAGGCGACCTATGATGTTGTGAATGGCGTTACGAGGCCAATCCTAACAAAACGTGATGGTAGGATGCAAACATCCCAGCATCCTGCGAACGGCATGGATAAAGAATTATTGTGCATGATGCGACGCTGCCCCCGCGCCCATAGATGTGACGGGCTGCCTTCGCATGATTTCCGAGCAAAGGGGAAGGACCCAACCGGCCCTCCCGAGATGAATCCCGCTTTATCTGTTTAGGCAGACGTGATAGATTGGGGATTATCAAATGAAGGGGTGTCGCCCCATTACGGCATCGTATGAACCGTGAGAACGCGCGTTTATAGTGGCGGGTGTTGCATGGTGGATGAATCAGATTATCGGGACGAAGCAGACGACCTAGACGAATCGGACGATTGGGATGAATCGGACGGCCCCAAAGACGGCGTCGAAAAGGGGGTTGCCGAGAAGCTCTGCCAGATAAATGCAAGGCTCGACAAGATCGCCGTACAATCGCGCAAGGTGGAAGAACGCGCGCGTTTCACAGGTGGCCTGCTGATTGTCATGGCGATAGGCTTTATTTGGGTGTGGTCTGCTACGTTCGGCGGACGCATCGCCAGTTACCCCGCAACCAAGCAGGCGGATGGGTCGTTCTTTTACCTAGATCGAAATGTTTACAGGGTATACCCATCCACGCAGACTGTCGTTTTCTGGAAGCCGGGGGTATGGGAAACGCCAGAGAAGCTCACCAACTGCACCGTAATCGACAGGCGGAACTGGACGGGCTGGTACGAGGGAAAGAGAGTGGAAATGAGGAAGGGCAAGCGCATAAACGTAGTCGGAGGGTGGAATGACTACGGGACGGACATTGTCCGCATCGGGGGTTTTCACTGGTGGTTTCTGCGCGCCAAGGCGCACTTCGATCACGAGCCCGAGGCCGATCATACCGGGGGGGTGTTCCCACAGCCTTGACCTTTCAAGCTCCTGATACAACCCCGTATTTATGCGGCCTCAGAATAAATCACGCCCAGGGGCTTTTGCCCGTCAGAAACGATCCGGCTATCGGGTGTTCTTTTAGATGCTGAGTCTGCAAAACCCGCTCCACGATATTCCGGTCAGATTGCCCAGTTTCCGCCAGTAGTTTCTGCATCCGCTCATGGAGAGCCTGCTGTAACCGTTTATCGCGGGCAAATCGCCCAGCCAGCTTGGTACAGTAAGACCGGGAGTACCCCGCGATGCGTCCGGCTTTCACGAAAGAGAAATCCAGGGACGGCAGTAGCTCCAAGGCCAATATCATCTTCGCTGGAAGGTGGCTCTGAACCAAATCGCGCTGTTTTGCATTATGCATAGGTTGTATCCAGAATTGGGGTTTTGGGTTGAATATACTCACCACTACGCAGGCGCACCGAACGCCCCACCCTATAAAAAACCGGTTTCCTCGCGGGCTTGGGACTCCCGGCCCCCGTCGCAGACAGCCCGTAGGATTTCTCAGGATGCCCCAGGAAGGCCGATCTGCCTTTGGCCCGGCAACGGAACATCCAGTCATCGTGATTGCCCCTGATCTGCCGTGGGGCTGTGACGATTTACGATGTCCATGATGTCTTGCTTCACATCGTCCGGCAATTCAGACCACTGGCTTACGATCTTGGCGAGGTCAGTGTCCGAAGGGGCCAATTGGCTTTTCATTGCGCCGGATTTTGCGCTGCCGGATTGCGAAATCCACGTTTTCGGGGCCGCCAGTGGGCTTCGTTCAAGTCCTCTGCCGCCCATTCCCTTTTTTCTTTGCATGTCCACGTTCTGTCTGCCAAGCCGGTAAGCTGCATCTTCGGGGCTTTCGCTCCCTGTTGACCTTCGAGAATTGAGAAGGACTTCCGGATCAGTGTCTGATCAGGCTCTAAGTCATTCTCTGACAGAAGTTTACAATCGGGTGAAAGATCGCGTGTGACGCATTATGGGATGCCGGCGGAACTGCCAAAGACCCGCCCGAGTCGCCCCTCTCTCCGCTGACACCCGGCAAAAACGATAGACGCTCTTGCTTTCAACCTTCGCCTGAAACCCTTATGAACTCGCGCAGAGACGCGGAGACGCAGAGAAACCCCATGAGGGTCGCGAGGTTACACTGGCGAATTGGCAAAACACGAGGATCTGCCGACTACCGCCGGCTGTCTCGTGATCGATAGAAGGTGGATATTCCCGGTTGCCTCATCGCGTACGTAGTCGATCCGGACAGGCTCGGGACCGCCGTCTCGCACCTCAAGACGCCACACGTTCCCCGCAAGGGGACAATCTCGCTCGATGCCCCTGGCAAGATCCCACTCGATCAGACGCATGAACTCATCGCCACGTTCCATCGAGCCCAAGACCCGTGCCATCTGTTCGTCGAATTGCCGTTCAAGAACGATCTGATATCTTACTTCCATGTACAGTGTGTCCAACCTTTCTGCCCTCGTCTTGAGGGCTGTGGTCTATGCCTGACACACGCAAGGTACATAGCTCGTCCCGACGCGTCAATGTAATTGTGGTAAAAATATATCTATAATATAGAGATGATCTGTACTATAGTCAACAGGTAACCGCCGGAAAGCCGACATGTCGGCCGTGGTTGTGACATCATACGGTGCAAAAGGAATTCGCGAGGGTTTGTGTTCTTGTCTGGCGACGGGTTTGGATCAATCACCGGGAGTTCTGGGGTCAGGCATCGAAATGGGCCTGTGGGAATGCCCATTCGAACGTCAATGGGACGAATTGAAGCCGTCAGGCGAATTCAGACGGGTCTTAAATCGTTGCGAGGCAGATGCGGCCAAAGCGACTGTGCAAGGGGAGTCTTTCGCGTTTGGGCCTCCGGCTTGAGAGGGGCCGAGACGCTCGCTTGGGACTGTGCGGATTGGGCGGGAGGTGTGCGGAGCACCCTTTGTGCTGGTGGCCTCAAAGCGGTAAACTCCCGCCGGCCCGGTGTGCAGCGTCGCTGCGCGTCGGGCGGCGGAATCCGGATTGGGCCGTGTTCGGACACGACGCTCTCAACCGAGGGCTCGCACCACCGCCTTGGGGTCTTTCTCGAAGATGCGGAGCAGGGCCTTGGCCGGGCCTCTCGGATGCCTGCGGCCTTGTTCCCAGTTCTGCAGCGTGCCTTTGCTCACCCCGATCATACGGGCGAACTTCGCCTGGGAGACAGCCACGGATTCCCTGAGCTTGCGGATATCGGTCGCGCCGTAGGTGAAGGTCCGCGAAGGCTTTGCCTTCCCTCTGCGGATCTTACCAGCTTCCTTGATGCTCTCTGACAGTTCCTTGAACAGTTGCGAACTCACGACAATTCCTCCTGCACCAGCTTCTTCAGAGCTGCAAGCTCTTTCGCGGTCAGATCGGTCTTGGCCCTCTTGGCGTAGGCCGCCAGCATGAAGATCCAGTCGTCCGGGGCCAGATAGTAGTAAATCACCCGAATGCCGCCGCGTTTGCCGCGACCTTCGACGTGCCAACGCAGCTTCCGCAGACCCCCGCTGCCCGGAATCACGGCTCCCGCCCGAGGATTCGTCGCCAGCCTGTCCTGAAGCTCTTTGTATTCATCGTCCTTCAGGAGACCATTGATCTGTCGCGTGAAGACGCTGGTCTCTACGATTTCCATACACATAGATTGTACGTCATTGGCGTATGGATGTCATAGAGAATCTGCGAAGAACGTAAAAAAGGTCCCATGAGTGATCTCTCTCGTGGGATCAGCGGCCGAGCAGGGTTTCGAGCTGGTCGAGGAGGGGGAGCTGGCTCTTGAGGATCTTCTGGCGGGCTTGGGATAGGGGGAACCAGGCGGCTCTGTCCGCCTCCGGGAATATCCGCGTCCGGCCGGAGTGGGGCGGGTACTCCATCGTGAATTCGTTGCTGTGGGCCGCGTCGGCGTCGCAGTCGCTCTCGAACGCCCAGGCGTGGACGATCTTGCCGCCGGCCTGGCGAATCGTCTCCAGCGGGCGGAACTCGCCCTCGGCTGCGAAGCCAGTCTCCTCCTGGAACTCCCGTTTGGCGGCATCCAGCGGGGCTTCGTCTGTGAACTCGCCTTTGGGAATGGACCAGGCGCCGAGGTCTTTCCGAGCCCAGAAGGGGCCGCCGGGGTGGATGAGCAGGACTTCAACCGCTCCCTGCCGCTCTCTGTACATCAGCAATCCCGCGCTTTGCCTGGGCATGGCCCGCCGTCCGATCGGGATTCAAAAAGACGGGTGGCGATCCACTTGGCAGTAGATCGCCACCCGGGACAAGCTATGATTCGCACATTTCGTGCGATGTGAGCACCGGCAGCCCTTCGTCCACTCCGCAGGGGAGTGGTCCGTTTGAACAGAAACGAAATGACGTTCGGCTGTCAGGTCGCTTCTTAGTAGCGAGGCCGTCCGCCGCCGCCGCTGCCGCCGCGATCCCGGCCACCACCACCGCCGCCGCCGCCGCGATAGCCACCGCCACCGCCGCCGCCGCCGCGATAACCACCGCCGCCACCGCCGCCGCCACGATAGCCGCCGCCGCCGCCGCCGGGCCGTCCGCCGCCACGCGGGCCGCCACGGTCACCGCCGGGCCGTCTGCCGCCGCCACCGCCGAAACCGCCGGGGGCTGCCTTGGCGCGGCCTTGCTCGACATGGATGGCGCTACCCTTGAGTTCCTTGCCTTCCATCGCGGCGATCGCGGCCTTGGCCTGATCTTCGTTCGGCATCTCTGCGAAGCCGAATCCTCGAGATTCGCCTGTGGCGCCGTCTCGAATAATCTTGACCGATGCGACATCTCCGAAGGCGGCGAAGGCTTCCTTCACTTCGTCTTCGGTGGTGTCGGGGGCAAGATTCCCGATGTAGATGTTCATTTACCTACCTTCCTTTCCGTAGGAGTCCTGAGTTATAGAGGGCATACCGGCTACACAGGCTACAACGCATCACCGCGTAGGTGTTTCTCTTCTTAGGATGCCCGTTGTCTGACAATGCTATACCAAAATATGAGGGACAGGGGAATAGGCATCAAGAGTTTTTTAGAGCAAATCCATAGCGGCTTTTTCGGAAAGGGATGTCAGTAGAAGACCAAGATGGCGGTCAGGGTTTTCGCTTCAGGGTCACTTGGGGGCCGCGAAGATAGAAGGGCGTCAGGGCCAGAGGGTCCGCGAAGCGGCCGAGCTGGGCCTTCTGCCACCCCAGGCGGTGGACGTTGGCCGCATGGGGGCTCCAATATCGTTCCGGGAGCACGACGACTCCCTCCCGGGCGAACTCCTCCTGATGATAGAGCAGGCCGTCGCCGACGATCCCCAGGGGCCGCCCGCCGGCGAATCCCTCCGTGATTTCCTGCGCCGTCAGTAGGGAATCCGGGTGAATCTTGTGCCAGACGCCGCCCGCGGGGGCCGGGATCTGGTAGCCGGGTTCCTCCCCGAGGTTCTGGGACGTGGCGGCGGCGCCGGGGACCCGGTCATAGACACTGACGTAGAACTGGCCCCGTTTGGCGTCGAACAGGGCCGCGATCCGGCCGGGCAGGGCGGGGTCGGCGGCGTCCTGAGGCCCATCGGACAGGTTGGTCGCGACCACATCCAGGGAGTCCACGGTGACGATCCGCACTCCCTGGGCCAGGTGCATGGTCTTGGCCATGGCCACGGCGATCCGCAGGCCCGTGAAGCTGCCCGGCCCGACGGCGATATGGATCTGGCCGATCTCCCGGGGACTGTGCCCGTGCCGGGCCAGGAGGGCCTCGACGGCCGGGAAGATCTCGGCACTGTGCTGCATGGGACTGGAGAAAACCGATTCCTCGATCAATCTGTCCCCCAACGCCAGGGCCGCCGAGCCGATTCGACTGGATGTCTCGACAGCCAGAACGAGCGTCTGATTGCCCAAAATCGCCATATTATCGAGCTTTCCCATGATGTCATTTTGCGACTGATTTGGCATGCCCATTTTTGATGCCCCAATTCGCCCACTGTTGTCGGACGAGAGTTGATTCTACCGGAAGCTGTTCTGATTTTATCGGTCAAACAATCTGGGGGACGATTTTTCCCTTGCAAAAAATTGGCTATTTTAATAGATTGAAGTCGTAACTCTGTCCTACATCCTTACGGTGGAGGTTGGTAATAGCCAGCTACGGCAACAAGTTTTCCCATAAGAGGGTGACGACATTATAGGCAGGAGGTTAGGTTTTGGACAGGCCAAGTGTGTACGCAAAGTCTGTGCGGAAGGGGACCATTTCGACGATTCTGGCATTGGTCTCGCTTACCGCGGCATGTCTTGTGCACGTGACTCCGTCACCGGCAGCGCAGGGAGATGAGGACGCCACGCTGCGTCCCATGGTCCAGCACATCGTGGGCGTCGGGCAACAGCAGTACGACAAAGGCTACTACAGCGAAGCCGTGAAGACCTTCGACGCAGCCCAGAAGTACTCGCAGTACCTCGATCCGGTCGAGCAGCGAAAGCTGACGTCTCTCCGGGACAAAGCCGGCAAGGCCGTGACGGAGCGCAAACGCATCGTCGAGGCCCGCCAGGCTGCGGAGCGATCGGGCCAGAAGGGGGACCTTGCTGCTGCGCGCACGCAACTCGAAAGCATCCGGGACAGCGAGTTCCTGACCGCCCAGGAGCGTCAGGAAGTCGCGACGATGCTCGGCGGCGTCAATTCTCCGGCGACCACCTCCGTCGCCAAGAGCACTGCGCCTTCGCTGAGCGAGGCCGCGACGCCCGACCCCGTCGTCACGACGACGCCTGCCAACGAATCGCAGGCAGTCCAGCCGGGCGCCGGCGACGCGCTGGCCCGGTACAAGAAGAGCATCTCCGAGACCTATCTGGCGAGCAGGGCCGCCTACGAAGCGGGCGACCTCAAGACCGCCAAAGAAGGTTTCGCGAAGGTGCTTCAGAGCCCTGTGACGCCCACGGCGATGGCCGAGGAGATCCGCGGGTACCTGGCGGACATCCAGGTGGCCGAGGCCGGCAAGGCGGCGGCTCGCCCGGTGGCCCTGGCCGACGTGTCGGCCCAGGCGATGCCGGCGGTCGGCACGACCGTGCTGGCGAACACGCCCTCGAACTTCCGCGCTCAGACCACGCCCGCCGGACAGGGCGAGCGAGAGCGCATCCAGGAACTCTACAACCGCAGCCGCGAGCTCTACATCCAGGGCGAGCTGGTTGCGGCCCGTCAGGGATTCGCCGAAGTGGCCGCCAGCGGCCTGATCTCGGCCCCTCCGGGACTGCGTCCTGAGGATTACGTGGCCCAGATCGACGCGCAACTGGCCAACCAGGGCACGACTTCGACGCCGGTCGCGACGGCTCCGGCGGCTCCGGCCGCGACGGCTCCGATGGTTCCGGTGCCGACGCCGACAGCGCCCGGCCTGGCCCCGTTGTCCGAGCAGCCGGCCGGTCAGGGCGGCTCCTTCATCGATGACATCAATCGTCGCAGAAACACGATTCGCAGCTACGTCGAGAACGCGGTGAGCAACGCGGTGGCCCAGGCCCAGAAGTTCATGGCCCAGGGCGAGTTCGTTTCCGCGCGGGACAGCATCGAAGGCGCGATGCGCACGGTCAACGAGTACCAGGCCTATCTCGGCGACGATCTGTACAAACAGCACATGCAGCGGCTGAATTCGACCTCCGAACGCGTCACCGAGGCCCAGACCGAGCAGGATCGCCAGCAGGCGCAGCAGAAGCGTACTGATATCGACGAAGCTTCCCGCCGGGCTCGGGACAAAGCCGAGGAGGATCGGACGAACCGCGTCAATGAGTACATGGAACGGGCCAAGGCCTACTGGAAACAGCAGCAGTACGAGGCCTCGCTCGGCCAGCTCGAAGCCCTCCTGGTCATCGACCCGCTCAACGACGAGGCCCTGACCATGAAGGACATGGTCGAGGACATGATCTTTTTCCGCAAGCAGCTCGATCTGGAGAAGACCGACCGTCGGCAGACGGCGGACATCAAGATGAGCACGGATGAGGCGACCGTCCCCTACGCGGATGAAATCACCTATCCGAAGAACTGGCGCGAGATCATCGAGAAAAAAACACGAAAAGCGGAGCCTCCGTTCCAGTTGGATCCGTCCAACACGAAGATCTACGAGCAGTTGGACCAGGAAGTGGACCTGTCGGCCATCACGCAGACGACTCCGGCCGGTCAGGCGTTCGAGATTCTGCGGAACTCCGTCAATCCTCCGTTGAACATCGTGGTGCTCTGGCGCGACCTGCAGGAAAACGCCCAGGTCGACGCGTCGAGCCCGGTGGAGTTCGATGGTCCGGCCAACACGCGGCTCGGCACTGCGCTCGACAACATGGTCGGCGCCCTGACCGATCCTCTGGCTACGGATGACAGCTACAAAGTGGACTATGTCGTCAATCGCGGCGTGATCACCGTGGCCACTCGCTACGGCCTGCCCGAGAAGAAGATGGAGACCAAAGTGTACGACGTCTCCGACCTGGTCAGCCCGCCGGCGAACTACGGCGGCATGGCCGGCATGATGGGCGGCATGATGGGCGGTATGGGCGGCGGCATGAGGGGCGGCGGCATGATGGGCGGCTCCTATGGCGGTGGCAGGGGCGGCGGCATGGGCGGCGGCATGATGGGCGGCGGCATGGGCGGCGGCATGGGCGGCTATGGCGGCGGCATGATGGGCGGCGGCATGGGCGGCATGGGCGGCGGCATGATGGGCGGCGGCATGGGCGGCTATGGCGGCGGCATGAGCGGCGGCATGGGCGGCATGGGCGGCGGCATGATGGGCGGCATGGGTGGCGGAATGATGGGCGGCATGGGCGGCGGCATGATGGGCGGCATGGGCGGCAGCACCAGCTACCAGAGCATGTCGATGGCCTATGGCCTGCGCGACCTGGTCGAACAGAGCATCGATCCGGAGAGCTGGTACGACCTCTACCCGGATACGGCCCTCGGCACCATCACGATCTTCCCGCAGGAGAGCCCGAAGAAACTGGCCATCTACCAGACCCCCGAAGTGCATCAGAGAATCGAAATGTTGCTCGATCAGCTCCGCAAATCCCTCGGTCATCAGGTTTCGATCGAGGCCCGGTTCCTGGCGGTCACCGAGAACTTCCTCGAGGACGTCGGCCTGGACCTGGACTTCAGCTACAACTTCGGCGGCAAGTGGGGCGTCGGCACCTTCAATCAGAGTTCCAACGAGGTGGCCGCTCCGGCGATCGGCACGGGCATCACCGGCAACCTGGGCAACCTCGCGACACAGAACCCCGGCGCCAGCGTTTCCGGCGGCTACGGCTCGGTTCTGGACGACCTCCAGGTGGCCTTCCTGCTGAGGGCGACGCAGGCCCGGACCGATTCGAAGTCCCTGGCGGCGCCGAAACTGACGGTTCTGAGCGGCGAATCGGCGAGCTTCTCGTTGTACGACCAGGTTTCGTACGCTCTGCCTCCGACCGAGACGCAAGGCGTCTTCAACAACGGCAGCAGCGGCGGCACGACGGGACAGTCGGGCACCTATCAGAACGTGAACTTCCTCTCGGTGGGCAGCTCTCTGAGCATTACGCCGACGATCTCGAAGGACAAGAAGTACGTCCTGCTCAACATCGTGACGAACCAGACCGACCTGCTGAGATTCGCAAGGCATGCGGTCGAGGTGGACAACAGCGACAACAATAACAACAGCACGACCAACGGCAACGGCAACACGACCGACGCGAACAACGTGGTCACGACGCACGTGAGCGTGCCGGAGACCGAACAGGCCACCGTCATGACCCGCGTGAGCGTGCCCGATCGCGGCACCCTGTTGCTGGGCGGTCACAAACTGGCATACGAGGCCGAGAGAGAAGCCGGCGTCCCGATCCTCAGCAAGATCCCGATTCTCGGACGTCTGTTCTCCAATCGCAGCACGGTGCGCGATCAGAAGGTCCTGTTGATTCTCGTCAAGCCGACGATCATCCTGCAGGAAGAGACCGAGCAGGAAGCCATCGCGGCGATGGAGGAGCCGGTTCCCAGCGGATCGAGGCGGTAAGTTCAGTGCGACCGTGGATTTGACGATAGTCTGCACGCGAGGGGAACTCTATACAGTCAGTGTACGGACTTGGGCATAGTTGAACGGAAGTAGCCATATGACAGAGCAGATTCAGGAGCGACCGAGCGCCTGGCGACTGATGATCAGCTCCCTGCTGATCGTCTGCGCGCAGATGGGCTTGGCAGCGGCGAGCGAACTCTCCCTTTTCTCTTTATCGG
This sequence comes from Phycisphaerales bacterium, assembly GCA_039679525.1. Classification (GTDB taxonomy): domain Bacteria; phylum Planctomycetota; class Phycisphaerae; order Sedimentisphaerales; family Anaerobacaceae; genus PLanc-01. The sequence continues at coordinate 13,872 of JBDKUU010000607.1, forward strand.
ACACTGTCGGTCGGCAGGGCGTGACTCCGGGCGGAGCCAACGCCTTGCTCGTTTGCTTTGGGGACGGGGATACTCCGTCCGCAAGCCATCCCGAACTCGTCGGACCGCTCACTCCGCGGGCCCGCCGAACGGCGATCTCGCAGAGCATCGTGCCGGGCGCCGACGTGAGCGCCCAATACGACGGCGTCGTCCCGGGCCTGACTCTCGTCAAGCTGCCCAAGGGCGTCTCGATCGCCGATGCGGCGATGAAGTTCGCGGCCTCTCCGCTCGTCCGATACGCCGAGCCCAACTACAAGTACAAGCTCAGTCGTACGCCCAACGATCCCAGCTTCAAGGATCAATGGAACCTCAACAACACCGGCCAGGCCGGCGGACTCATTGACGCCGACATCGACGCCCCCGAAGCGTGGGACGTCACGACCGGAAACAAGGACTTGATCGTCGCCGTGCTGGACACGGGCATCGACGCCGGTCATCCCGATCTCAAGAACAACATTTGGTCCAACCGCAGGGAGGCCAGCGGAAAGGCCGATAACGACGACGACAACAACGGTTACGTCGACGACGTCTCCGGGTACAATTTCATCGCCAAGTCCAAGGACGTCGCCGACGACGTCTATCACGGGACCTACGTGGCCGGCATCATCGGCGCGTCCACGAACACCAGCCCCGCCACGGGCGTCGCCGGCGTTTGCTGGAACGTCAGCCTGATGGTCTGCAAGGTCGCCGACAAGAACGGCGTGAACGTGGACGCCGCCGTGGCGGCCGTTCAGTACGCCACCGCCATGGGCGCCAAGGTCATCAACGCTTCCTGGGGCGGTCCCGAGTACAGCAAGAGTCTTCGCGACGCCATCGAAGCGGCCGGCAAGAAGGGCATTCTCTTCGTCGCCGCCGCGGGCAATGGGTCCGTCAACACCGACAACACGCCGTTCTATCCGGCTGCCTATCCTCTGTACAACGTGGTCTCGGTCATGGCCACGAACAACCGCGACCAGATGGCCCGGACCACGAACTACGGCGTTCGGACCGTCGATCTGGCCGAGCCGGGCGAAGGCGTCATGAGCACGCTGCCGACCAAGGCGACGGATGCGATGAATGCGGCCGGTCTGGCGGCCGAATACGGCACGCTCTCCGGCACCTCGGTCGCAGCGCCCCATGTCTCCGGGGCCGCGGCGTTGCTGTGGGCGAAGTACCCCGCGCTGTCGTATCACCAGGTCAAGAACATCCTGATGCAGACGTCCGACAAGGTCATGCCGGGCCTGTGCCAGTCGCACGGCCGCGTCAACGTGGCCAGGGCCCTCGCGGCCGTCCCCGCCGGCACCATCGGCAGGGTGCTCAACACGCGGGACGATCCCGCCGACGCGAACAACTACTACTTCTCGATTCAGGAAGCCATCGACGACGCCAACGACGGCGACACGCTGATCGCCGAGGGCCGCAAGGGCAGCAACACGCTGTTCCTCGAGCAGATCGACTTCAAAGGCAAGGCGATCACGCTGCGAAGCGGCGACATCACGAACCCCTCGGACCCGAACCTCTTCACCAGCAGCGCGATCATCTTCGGCCTTGCCAAGCAGGGCTCGCTCGTGACCTTCGCCAACGGCGAGGGCCGCGACTCCGTCATCAAGGGCTTCACGATCGGCTGGGGCGTCGCGGAGAACGGCGGCGGCATCCGCATTGAGAACGCTTCGCCCTCGATCTGCAACTGCATCATCGCCAACAACCACGCCCGATCCTTCGGCGGCGGCATCGACTGCCTCGGCGGCGAACCCCTGATCTGCAACTGCGTGATCAGCGACAACGTGGTGTTCGACGCCACCGGCGTCGGCGGCGGCATGAACTTCGAAGACGCCACCCCGACGATCGCCGACTGCACCATCCGCAACAACAGATCCATGAGCTCCGGCGGCGGCATCGCGCTGCTCAACGGCTCCGCCTGGATCGGCAACTGCTTCCTCACGAACAACTCGGCCGTGGCCGGCGGCGGCCAAATCGACCTGACCGCCTGCTCGCCGACGATCACGAACTGCACGATCGTCGTGGACGACGCGACCCC
>JBDKUU010000608.1:0-9445 GCA_039679525.1 Phycisphaerales bacterium
TGTCCGCAAAGTCGATCCAGACGTCGCCGTGGACTCTCGGCGGCTGGCGGGTGTCGCCGAACCCCGCCGGGATCAGCAGGCTTCCGCTTTTGGCCTTGGGAGCCCCTGCGCCGCCCGCGATCTTGAGCACGATCGAATTCTCGCCGGCCTTGAGCGTGCCCGAAGGCAGCAGCACTTGATAGGGACCGGTCGGCGCGTTCTCGCCCACTTTGCGTCCGTTGATGTAGGCAACCGCGCCGAAGGTGATCTGGTTCCAACGAAGAACAGCCAAGCCGCCCGCTTGTGCGGGTGAAACGCCGAACGTTCGCCGCACCCAGGCGAACCGCATGGTCGCGGCCGCCGGGTCATCATACGGCGCCACAGCGCCGGGAAGCGTCACGGCCTTCCACTGGAGACGGGCCGCACCTTCGACAGTCTCGGCCTGTCCGCTGCCGTCGCCGGGAGAGAACTCCCACTGGCCGCTGAGCGAGACTGAATTCGCCCGCCATTCCTCCCAGCCGCGAGGGGACTTTGGAGCGTTCGACGTTTCTGCAGCAGACGCAGTCGTCGTCAAGGCTGCCCATGCGATCAGGACAATACGGATGCCGACCATGCCGGCGATGCGAAGACGCGGGCTTGGATGAGCCATTTCGGAGCCTCCCTTGTTGGCGAGTGACAGGTGAGAAGATCGTCAGGCGCAGGAGCCGCAGGAAAAGACGAAGGCCGCCAGCAGCCCGCCGAGAACGGGACCGGCGACGGGAATCCAGCTATATCCCCAATCGCTCGTGCCCTTCTTCTTGATGGGCGCCACGTAGTGGACCAGACGCGGACCGAGGTCACGGGCCGGATTGATGGCGTAGCCGGTCGTGCCCCCCAGGGACAGGCCGATTCCAATCACGACGAATGCGACGGGGATCGCCCCGAGGGCGCCCATGCCGACTTTGATCTCGTTGGCCCCCGACGTGAACTTCGGACAGGTCGCGTACAGCACGGCCAGGACCAGCACGAACGTCCCGATGACTTCGCACAGCAGATTCCGAACGGGATTGCGGATCGCAGGACCTGTGGCGAAGGTGCCGAGGATCGCGCCGGGGTCGGTGGTGACGTCGAAATGATCCTTGTAGAAGAGCCACACCAGCAATGCGCCCGCCGCGCCGCCGAGGAATTGGGCGAAGAGGAACGTCGGCACCTTGGCCGCGGCGAATTTCCCCGCCGCCGCCAGGGCGATTGTCACTGCGGGATTCAGATGCGCGCCGCTGAATTCGCTGCTGATCACGACCGCCGTGAAGACCGCGAGCCCCCAGCCCATCGTGATCACGATCCAGCCGGCATTGTGTCCCTTGGTCCCTTTCAGACAGACGTTGGCGACCACGCCATCGCCCAACAGGACCAGGATCATCGTACCAATGAATTCCGCAGCAAACTCACTCATGCACAGGTCTCCAACTCATCGGGCCCAGTCGCGAACGCGATCCACGGCCTTGTGCCAATTCTTCAGAAGCTCCGCCCGCGTCTCGGCGGCCATGCGGGACTCGAACTGCGCCCCCATCTTCCAGATGCCCTGGATCTCGGCCAAGTCCTTCCAGTACCCGACGGCCAGACCCGCGAAGAACGCAGCCCCCATGGCCGTAGTCTCCAGCGTCTTGGGCCGAATCACTTTCACCTGCGTCAGGCCCGCCTGGAACTCCATCAAGCCGTTGTTGACAGACGCGCCGCCGTCGACGCGAAGCTCGGTGATCGGGATGCCGGCGTCGTCGGCCATCGCGTCGAGGACGTCCTTAGTCTGGAAGGCGATCGATTCGAGGCAGGCCCGCGCGATGTGCGCGTCGGTCGTGCCGCGAGTGATGCCGAAGATCGCGCCGCGGGCGTACTGATCCCAGTAGGGAGCCCCGAGCCCCGCGAAGGCCGGGACGACGTAGACCCCGCCGTTGTCGGGAACCGAGTTGGCGAGCGCCTCGACCCGCTCGGATCGCGCGATGCAGCCCAGTCCGTCGCGCAGCCACTGCACGACCGCGCCGGCGATGAAGATGCTGCCCTCCAACGCGTAGGTCACCTTGTCGCCCAGCTTCCAGGCGACGGTCGTGAGCAGATTGTTCTTGGAGTCCTTGGCCTGGGAGCCGGTGTTCATCATGATGAAGCAGCCGGTGCCGTAGGTGTTCTTGATCATCCCCTCTTCGGTGCACATCTGGCCGAACATGGCGGCCTGCTGGTCGCCCGCGATCCCGGCGATGGGGATCTCCGCGGCGGAGAACGCGGCCCCCGTCACGCCGACCACCTCGCTGCACGTCTTGACCTCGGGCAACATAGACATCGGGACGCCGAACAGCGTGCAAAGCTCCTCGTCCCATTTCTGCTCGTGGATGTTGAACAAAAGCGTCCGGCTGGCATTGCTGACGTCGGTCACGTGGACGCGGCCCTGGGTGAGCTTCCAGACGAGCCAGGAATCGACGGTCCCAAAGGCGAGCTCGCCCGCGGTCGCCCGCCGGCGAGCGCCGGGCACGTGGTCGAGAATCCAGCGGACTTTCGTCGCGGAGAAATAGGCGTCGAGAACGAGCCCGGTCTTGGCGCGGATCTTCTCGGCGAGCCCCGCCTTCTTGAGTTCATCGCAGAACTCCGCGGTCCGCCGGTCCTGCCAGACGATGGCGTTGTAGATGGGCTCGCTGGTCTTGCGGTCCCAGACCACCGCGGTCTCCCGCTGATTGGTGATGCCGATGGCGGCGATCTGCCGGCCTTCGATGTTCATGCGGGCCATCGCCTCGGCCGCGACGCTGGCCTGACTCGACCAGATCTCGTTGGGATCGTGCTCGACCCAGCCGCTCTTGGGGAAGATCTGCTGGAACTCTTTCTGCGCCACCGCGACGATGCCGCCGTCGTGATTGACGACCAAAGCCCGGGAACTGGTGGTGCCCTGATCCAGGGCCAGGATGTACTGCGTCTTGCCCATACTCAACCCGTCGCCTCGAACCGATGAACTCAGCGAACCTCACGTCAACACTCTCCATCCGGCCAGAGTAGACCACCCCGCCCATTCTGTGTCAAGCATCGCGAGGAAATGCGGCGAGCGCTCCATGATTTGCGGCATCTTGCCTTTGGTGTATAATCATGGAGTAGGAGCCTATGGGCCCTACGAGGAGTCATGCGATGAATGAAATAATGCTTATTGAGGAGATCCGATCGCGATTCGAGTCCGAGTGGGTGTTGATTGAGGACCCCAAGACCGACGAGCACCTCAATGTCATCAGCGGCAGGGTCATCCACCACAGCAAGGACCGGGATGAGGTATACCGCAAGGCTGTGTCTCTTCGCCCGCGTCGATCCGCCGTGATCTACACAGGTGAAATCCCCGAAGAAACCGCGGTGGTCTTGTGAGCCACTTGTTCAATCCAGATCGTGGCCTCGTGGTGGTTCAGGCCGAGGTGTTCGGGCCAGCAGGAAGCATGGTCTTGCGTCTGGCTTTGGACACCGGGGCCACCGGAACCCTGATCAACGTAGCGCCACTGACAGCCATCGGATACGATCCGTCTTTGGCTCCCGAGCGGGTCCAAGTCACCACGGGCAGCGGCGTGGAATTCGCTCCGCGAACCGTCGTAGCCAGAGTGCAGGCAATGGGAAGGGAGCGAACGGCTTTCCCAGTTCTCGCTCACACATTGCCGCCGAGCGCGGGCGTCGATGGCCTTCTCGGCTTAGATTTCCTTCGGGGGCAAGTCCTGAGCATCGACTTCGGACAAGGTGTGGTTTCGTTGACGTGATGCAACCACCAGGACACAGCGGAACCAATGTGAAGTGACTGATCCTCTATTCATTGTCCTCGATCAGTCTGCTCAATGTCTCGTCAATGGCCGGCTGCGGAATACCTATCTTCTTGGCCCACCTCTCGTAGATGGACGTAAGCCGCGCATCGACCTCCGAAAAGAAGCCGGAAAGCTCCGTCAGTTCATCTATCATTTTGTCACGCCCGCGGGTCGTCATCGCCTCACCAGCTCTTGGCCAGAAGTATTCGTGAGCGAGCCAGTTCCGCTTCTGCCATGCCTCGTCAAGTATTTGATCTAAATCGGCTGAAACTCGGACTTGCTTCCTCATACGAGTCAGCAGACGCCCGATGGTTTTTGAAAATACGTCATCCTGGATTTCTACTCGTCGCTTGATATCAGCAGACAGAAATTCCGTGTCCAAGACACTGGAGACCAGGATCGCCAAGCTTTTTTCGACACACTGTGCGTGGTACATTGCTAACCCGTACAGCGCAAACATCTCACGACGTTGCTGGGCCGCTGCATCGAGTTCTTCCATCATATTCCTCGCTCGGCACTCACAGTCTTCACGCCGCGATTCCCTCCTCCTTGATCGCCCTGTGGATGCCGAATCGGCCCGCTTGGAACTCCGCTTCCTCCGCAAAGAAGAAGAGCACGACCGTGTCGCATTCAAGACTCAAATCGGCCCCGAGCCGACTGGTGCGCTCGTGCCCGGTGAAACGGTTGGGGATCGCGTCGAGAATCACGGCGATGTCGATGTCGCTGTCGAGCGTCAACTGATCGCGTGCGCCAGAGCCGTACAGGTACACGCCTCGCAGGCGGTCGCCGTAGATAGCCTCCAGCCCGCGACGGGCCTTGGCCGCGATCTCCAATGCCTCTTGTCTCGTCGTCACCATAGTGGAATCCATCGTAGCCCTGATGCCCTGGAGCGACAAACAGAAAACCGCACTTCCAGAGGCATGGAGAAACAGAGCCAATTTCCCACATCGGCACGGCAGATTCCGGCTTTCGCGGAGGCGGGCGATGCCGTATACTGATTTGCCTTATGGACGCCGGCCCCGACGGCGTGGAGAATCGGTCGGTATTGTCGGCGTAGGGGCGAATCATCATTCGCCCGTCCGTGTAGCGTGCCCGTGCTTTAGGAGGATCAGCAACATGGCGGAAAAAACGGATCGGGTTGAGACATACATCGATCAGAACCAGGAACGTTTCATCGAGGAACTCAAGCAGTTCATGCGGTTCCCGTCGGTCAGCGCCCAGCGGGACCACGACGGGGATACCCGGGCCTGCGCCGAGTGGGTCGTCGCGCAGCTCAAAGGACTTGGCTTCGAGGCCGGGCTCGTCGACGTCGGCGGGCAACCCATCGTGCGGGGCCTGAAGAAAGGCAAGAGCTCCAAACGCGTCATGATCTACGGGCACTACGACGTCCAGCCGGAGGACCCGGTGAACGAGTGGAAGACCCCGCCGTTCGAGCCGACCGTCCGCGACGGCATCCTCTACGGCCGCGGGGCGACCGACGACAAAGGACAGCTCTGGACCCACGTCAAGGCCGTCGAGAGCCTGCTCAAGACCGAGGGCAAGCTGCCTTGCGAGGTCCTGTTCCTGCTCGAAGGCGAGGAGGAGTCCGGCGGGGACGCCCTGGGCCGTTACGTGGCGCAGGCCAAGGCCGACATCAAGCCCGACGTCATCGTCATCTCCGACAGCACGATGTACGACGCCGAGACGCCCGCGATCACCTACGGCCTCCGCGGCATCATCGCCCTGGAGTTCACCATCCGCGGCCCGGCGGCGGACGTTCATTCCGGCGCCTACGGCGGCGGCGTCGCCAACCCGGCCATGGTCGTCGCCCAGATCCTGGCCAAGTGCGTCGCGTCCGACGGCAAGGTCCTCGTGCCGGGCTTCTACGACGACGTGATCCCGCTGCAGGACTGGGAGCGGGAGAGCTTCCGCAAACTGAACTTCAACGACGAGGCCCTCGCCAAGGAACTGAACGTCCCGCGTCTGCACGGCGAGGCCGGCTTCAGCACGCTCGAACGGCTCTGGGCCCGGCCCACCTTCGAAGTCAACGGCATCTTCGGCGGCTACCAGGGCCAGCGGTCCAAGACGATCATCCCGGCGTCGGCCACGGCCAAGATCACCTGCCGACTCGTGTCGAACCAGGACCCGGCCCGCATTCATAAGCTCGTGGTCGACCACATCCGCAACGTCTGTCCCGACACCGTGCGAATCGAGATCAACGATTTCGGCGCCAGCCCGCCGGTCCTGTTCGACGTCCACAGCCCGGTGATCCGCGCGGCCCAGGAGGCCCTGAAGAAGGGCTTCGGCCGGGAGACGACGTTCATCCGCTGCGGCGGCTCGATTCCGGTGGTCAGCACGTTCGCCGAGCATCTCAAGTGCCCGGTCGTCCTGATGGGCTTCGGCCTCGACAGCGACGGCCCGCACAGCCCGAACGAGCACTTCAGCCTCGACAGCTTCGTGAAAGGCGTGAAGTCCGCCGCCCATCTGCTGCGGATGATCTGAGAACCTGGGAAGAGGGCAATCTTCGTCCTGACGCCGAGCCGGCCAGTCTTATCGGGCCGGCTCGGACTGTTTTGGCCATACACTAACTATATACTAAAATATTCAGAATTAGTACAGCAGAGCGACCGTAATTCGATATACTAAATTGGCACAACTTAGTATATGGTTGGTATATCCATAAGTCATTACTAGTTAGGAAGATAAGTCCATGAGGATGCCCAAGAAGGCACCTGGTCTGTATGATATCCTGCCAGGAACGACAGATCTCTTCCGACTTCTGACTTTGAGCGGCAGTTTGCCAGCTACGGACAAGTATCTGCACTGGGATCTATTGCGCCATCTGAAACCGCCTGAAGGATACTCGCATGAGGATTGGTGGGCGGCCCTGAAACTCCAAAGACTTGGCCAAGCCAAATCCATCCCATTGACCAACTCTCAGGGGAAAGCGTTTACTTACTCAACAGTAGACCCCATTGCGGAGATGCTTCACAGAATAGACCAAGGCGCCGGCGGATTCATCCGCATGCCCGACCAGATCACCAATCCCGAGATGAGGGATCAGTACTATGTCAACTCGCTCATTCAGGAAGCCATTACATCCAGCCAACTGGAGGGAGCCGCGACTACCCGCCCCGTCGCCAAGGAGATGATCCGAGCTGGTCGCTCCCCACGAGACAAGAGCGAGCAGATGATTCTCAATAACTTCCGGACCATGCAACGAATCGGCAGCCTCAAGAGCAAGCCACTTTCGATCGATCTCGTTCTTGAAATCCATCGAGTCATAACCGAGAAAACCCTGGAGAATGACTCGGCAGCGGGGCGTCTTCGATTGCCGGACGAACGAGTTGTGGTCGCCGACATGTATGGTGAGGTCTTTCATGAACCGCCGCCGGCGGGGCAACTGCCCGAGCGCATGGGCCTCATGTGCGGTTTCGCCAATGGCGCTACCCCACGAGGCTTCGTCCATCCCGTTCTTCGTTCGATCATCCTGCACTTCTGGCTGGCCTACGACCATCCGTTCGTCGATGGCAATGGGCGGGTGGCGAGAGCCTTGTTCTACTGGTCAATGCTCCGTCACGGATACTGGCTGTTTGAGTTTGTCTCGATTTCTCAGATTCTCTTGAAAGCTCCGGCTAGATACGGGCGTGCCTTTCTCTACACCGAAACGGACGACAACGACCTGACGTATTTCACCTTGCAGCAACTCCACGTCATCCAGCGTGCAATGAAGGAATTGCACAATTATATCGAACGCAAGACGGCGGCGCTGCAAACCATCGAGAACAGACTCCACGGCATTACCGTTCTCAATCATCGACAGCAGGCGCTGATCAGCCACGCACTGCGGCATCCTCACCAGCGATACACATTCAGCTCTCATCAGATGAGTCACAACGTCGTCTACCAAACGGCACGAACGGACCTACTCGATTTGGAGCAAAGAGGTCTGTTAACCAGCCAAAAGATAGGAAGGACCTGGAATTTCAAGCCAGTTGCGGATCTCGAAGAAAGGCTGACAAGGTTGGATTGACGCCCAGCGGCGATCCGCTATTCGCCATCCTTGCCGGCGATGAGGACGACGTATTCGCCTTTGGGGTTCTCTTCGAGATTCGCGAGCAGTTCGGAGAGCGTGCCGCGACGGACGGATTCGTAGATCTTGGTCAACTCCTTGGCGACGGCCGCGGGACGATCGCCGAAGACTTCGAGGGCGTCCTCCAGGAGCTTCCGCAGGCGGAACGGACTCTCGTAGTAGATCAGCGTGTATGCGGAGTCTTTGTCCGCTTCGAGGAAGTGGCGCCGCTTGCCGGGTTTGTTCGGCGGGAAGCCTCGAAACGTGAAACTGTGGACCGGCAGGCCTGAGAGGACCAGAGCCATGACGAACGCCGTAGCCCCCGGGATGGCCGTGATCTCGATGCCCGCGGCGATGGCGTCGCGGACCAGGATGAAACCCGGGTCCGAGATCCCCGGCATGCCCGCGCAGGTGACCAGGGCGACCGACTTGCCCTCTTCGAGCAGTTGGATGATCCGCGGGGCCGCCTGCCGCTCGTTGTGCTCGTGAAAGGCGATCTGCGGCTTGCTGATCTCGAAGTGCTTGAGCAGCACGCCCGTGTGGCGGGTGTCCTCGCTGGCGACATAGTCCGCCTGCTTGAGAGTGTCCAATGCCCGCAGGGTGATGTCGCCCAGATTGCCGATCGGGGTCGCCACAAGGTAGAGTTTACCGGCCACGATGTGCCCTCAGATCAAGACGCCATCTCAAATTTGAAATCTCAAATCTCAAATTCTCCTACGCCCCCATCTCGCCGAGCTCGTGCAGAATCATGGCCGAGGCCACGATCGCGCAGGTCTCCGTCCGCAGGATGCGGGGGCCCAGGTTGATCGGGATCGCGCCGTTCTGGCAGGCGGTGTCCACTTCCTCGTCGGTGAAGCCCCCTTCCGGCCCGACGAGCAAGGCCACGGAAGCCGCCTTGCCGCTCAGGCCGCAAAGCGTCTCGCGAAGGCCGGGCCCTGTGTGCCAGGGCGTGGCGATCAAGCAACGGTCGAAATCCGTCACCTCGGAGAGCGCCTCGCCGAACATGACGATCTGGTCGAGGGTCGGAATCCGCCCCCGATGCGACTGCTCCGCGGCTTCGATCACGATCTTCCGCCAGCGGTCGAGCTTGGCGTCCTCGATCAGCTTGCTCCGCACGATGGCCCGCTCCGTCCGGACAGGCACGAACCGCGAGACGCCGACCTCGGTGCCCTTTTGGAGCACCCATTCGAACTTCTCGCGCACGAGCATGCTCTGGAACAGGACCAGCCTGGCCGTGGGCTCGCCGCGGGCCTGCTGCCGGCTCGTGACCAGCCCGACGGCTTCATGTTTCTGGACCGCAGTGAGCTTGACGCCGTACTCGATCCCGGCCTCGTCGAGCACGATGATGTCGTCCCCCGGCTTGAGCCGCAGGACGTTCTGAACCTGGTGCGCCTGCTCGGGGCTCAGCCGAACCTGATCGCCCTCGATGCCCGACGCCAGGATGAAAAATCGATTCGTATTCATAGGCCGCCATTGTACCGCAGTTGTCCGTGGTAGACCAGGGACTCCTGTCCGGTGATCACCACGACATCGCCGTGAATCGCCCCATCCAGCGGAGAGATAGCGGATGAAGACTGTTTGATGCGTTTTCCGCCTTGGAGGCTTCCAGCAGAAACCCGCAACC
>JBDKUU010000609.1:0-2039 GCA_039679525.1 Phycisphaerales bacterium
TCTTGCCTTCACGGCCGCTTCAATATAGCCGGCACATCTGTTGAAGACCTCCTGTGGCTGGCCGATCGGATCGGGAATCTCGCCGTCGGGGCTCAGGAGATGACATTTCCGCTCCGCATCGGGCGAGAGGGAAACGACCTGGTCACAGTGTGTCTGCGTCATACAGTAGATGAAGTCGCTGGCGTCGATGAGCAGCCGGGACAAGGGCCGGCTCACATGATCGCCAATGTCAACTCCTTTCAGGGCACACGCGCGAACTGCCTCGACGCTGGCGGGAGCGCCGGCCAGCCTCATAGTGCCCGCAGAAAGAACCTTATAGCCGCGGTCACTCAGTTCGTCAATGCCGCAGCCTATTTTTTCCGCGAGGTATTTGCGGAACAGCCCTTCAGCCATGGGACTGCGGCACGTGTTGCCCGTGCAGACGAACAGGAAGATGACGTCGGACATCTTCTTCAACTGCGACGCCGAGTAGACGCCTTCTCGAAGCAGTCGAATCCCCTGTGTCCCGACCGCCGCGACTGTGCTGCTGGTTCCATATTTGCACGGCCCGGCGTCCAGCACGACATCCAACTCGTCACCCAATTCGGCGAGCACGCGGTCCGCGTCTCTCGGCGGCTCGCGGCCGGCGCGATTGGCGCTGGGCGCAACCGCCGGACAGTTCACCAGACGCAACAGCAGGGAGGCGACCGGATGGTCGGGACAGCGAATGCCGATCGAGCCTTCCTTGTAGATCGTGTTCACGACGTCGTCGCCCAGATGCTCGCGGTATCCCGCCATCTGCCCGGCGTCGACATCAAAGACCAGAGTGAGCGGGCCCGGCCAGGCCTGGCTGATGAGTTTCTCGGCCTGAATGCCCACCTTCCGAACGTACTTTCGGTACTCGTCGATCTGGCCGATGTGCAGCGTGTAGTGCTTGCGGGCGTCGCGGCCCTTGATCCGATCCAGGCGGTCGAGGGCTTTGGCCTCGGCACGGCAGGCGATGCCATAGACGGTCTCTGTGGGGAAGGCGACCAAGCCGCCTGCCTCCACGATCTTCGCCGCTTCCTTGATCCGGTCCAAGTCTCCGGGGCGACCACTGATTTTGATGACTTCTGCGGGCATGACGGTCACGATACACAAAAGCCCACAGGCCTGCAAGAGTACGTCGAAACGTTCTTTGTCGAAGGCGCCCATGGGCCGATAAAGCCGCGATGCTCGCAAAGGGGAAAAGAAAAGTTGGCGAAAATGTCGGCTCGATCGCTGTATTCGCTACAATCTCTAAAGTCCCCATCTTCCAATTGTCGATACGTGCTGCGTTGGCTAACCCAGGTGCAATGGAGATTCAGATTATGGAAACATTGGTCGAGCAACGCAGGGAACGCAGGACGGATCTTTCGTGGCCGGTTAGCGTCTGGCTTCCGGAGGCGGATCGATTCTTCAACGGCCGCAGCGCCAACATCAGCAAGACCGGGGCCCTGATCACCGTGCCCCTGAGCACGCCCGCCCGAGAGGGCAGCGTGGTGGAACTGAATTTCCCGAGGACGGACACGCTGGCGGAGGAAAAAGGGCAGTACGCCCGGATCAAGCGGGGACGAATCGTCCGCGTGGATCGGCGCAGCACCCTGGAAAACGCAAGCATCGGTCTGGGGATTGCCTTCGAGTAGTCCGGACCGGTTCTCGCAGGCATTGACCGCTCAATGGCGGCCGGCCTGCTCACACGAGGCAACGAAAAAGCATGAAGCTGACGGTCGGGATCGGCCGTCGGCTTCTTGTGTTTCCACAGGTCGTGAAGAGGGGGAGAACCGCGGTTCCGTCTTCCATTTCTATATCACGGCTCCGACGAACATCAAAAGAAGCCCCAGGGCCGCGCCACCCATCGTGATTTGCAGCCATTTGGTGTACCGCGCATACTCGGGATGCTGGTCTTCGAACTCGTGGTAGTAATCGTCGAGGGAATCATCGCGAGGCCGCAGTCGCACCCGCACGTAGAGATGCGCGATCGCCGAGGCCAGGAACAGGAAGCCGCCGATAATGTACGAAAGCATCAACATGATGCTCTC
>JBDKUU010000610.1:0-7119 GCA_039679525.1 Phycisphaerales bacterium
AAGGGGGCCAAGATGGCTGGCGTGTACCTGTCTACGCGGCTCAAGGCCGGCGACAAGGTCGCGATCATCGAGGGAGCCCCGAACGCCTACAATGGAATCCAGCGGAAGATGGGCTTCGACGACGCGATGAACGGCAGCAGCATGAACGTCGTCAGCTCGCAGACGGGCTACTGGGAGACGGACAAGGCCCAGCCGGTCGCGGCGGCTCTGATTAACGAGCACCCCGACCTCAAGGCGATTCTGTGCGCCAACGACAGCATGGCCCTCGGCGCGGTCACCGCGGTGAAAGAGGCCGGCAAGGTCGGCGCGATCCAGGTGATCGGGTTCGACAACATCGCCGCGGTGCGGCAGTTGCTCAAAGACGGCAAGATCCTGTGTACCGTCGATCAGCACGCGGATCAACTCGCCCGCTACGGCATCGAGTACGCGTTGGAGATGCTCAAGACCAAGGCCCAGCCGGCGGACAAGGAGACGCCGGTCGATCTGAAGACGGCCGAACTGCCTTGAAGAAAATCCGAAACTCGAAATCCGAAATTCGAAACAAGCACGAATGACCAAAGCTCCAAATTCAAAACGGCCTGACGCCGGAGTCGCGGCAGCGTTTCGGTCATTTGGATTTCGGTCCTTTGGATTTGTTTCGGATTTCGAATTTCGGATTTCGTGCTTCTCTTGCGGATCGTTATGAATTCCACGGCCGACAGACTGCTCTCCGCAACTGGGATCGTGAAGGCTTTCCCCGGCGTGCAGGCCCTTCGTTCTGTCGATTTCGACCTGCGGCCGGGCGAGGTCCATGCCCTGGTCGGCGAGAACGGCGCCGGCAAGAGCACGCTCACGCGGATCATGGCAGGCCTGGAGAGCCCCGACAGCGGGGAAATGATCCTCGCCGGTCAAGCCTACGCGCCGCGGTCGCGGACCGACGCCGAGGCTCACGGCGTCCGCATGGTGATGCAGGAACTCAACCTCGTAGGCAACCTCACCGTGGCCGAGAACATTTTCATCGAACGGCTGCCCGGCCGGCTGGGGTTCATCAACTATCGCAGGCTCCACGCGTTCGCGCGCGAGGCCATGGCCAAGGTGGGCCTGGAGGACGTCGATCCCTCCACTCCCGTCAAGTCGCTGGGCGTCGGCCGCCAGCAGATGGTCGAGATCGCCGCGGGTTTGTCCCGGCGCTGCCGCGTGCTGGCCCTCGACGAGCCCACGGCCTCGCTGACAGACAGTGAAGTCCAGCGGCTCTTTGAGCAGATCCGCAGGCTCCGGGCCGAGGGCGTTGGGATCATCTACATCTCCCATCGCATCGAAGAGGTGCTGAGCATCGCCGATCGCGTCACCGTCCTTCGCGACGGGCAGATCGTGGGCACGAAGACGGCGAAGGACGTCGGGCCGGAGGACGTGATCCGAATGATGGTCGGCCGGGACCTGGGCAGCGAGTGCCTCGCCCCGAGCGTCGGCAGGGGGCCGCTGGCCCTCCGCGTGGTCGGACTCACTCGCGGCGAGCGGGTCCGGGACGTCTCCTTCGAAGCCTATCGCGGCGAGGTCCTCGGCGTCGCCGGGCTCATGGGGTCCGGCCGCACCGAGACCATGCGGGCGATCTTCGGCGCCGATGTCCCCCAGGCAGGCGAGGTGTATCTGTACGGCCGCGACGTGCCGGCTCGCATCCGAAAGCCGAGCGACGCGGTCCGCCTGGGCATCGCGCTATTGACCGAGGACCGCAAGGAGCAGGGCCTGTTCCTGTCCCTGCCTGTGCGGGCGAACATCTCCATCACGAGACTCACGGCCCTGAGCCGGCTCGGGTGGATTCGCTCGGCTCGCGAGAGAGAAGTTGCCCAGGAGTACGCCCGGTCGCTGGGCATCAAGTGCTCGTCCGTCGAGCAGACGGCCGGCCAGCTCAGCGGCGGCAATCAGCAGAAAGTCGTCATCGCCAAATGGCTACACCGGGACTGCGACATCCTGATCTTCGACGAGCCGACGCGAGGGATCGACATCGGGGCCCGATTCGAGATCTATCGCATGTTGGGCGACCTGGCAGCCCGGGGCAAGGCCATCCTGCTGGCCTCGTCGGATCTCAAGGAGCTGATGGCGGTCTGCAATCGGATTCTCGTGATGTCCGCCGGGCGGGTGGCCGGGACGTTCGAGCGGGACAACTGGAGCCAGGAGGCCATCATGAACGCCGCATTCAGCGGGTACGTGCAGACATCGGGAGGCGCCGTCGCACATGGCTGAGGAGTTGAAGAACAGGAGCATCCGCGGCCTGCTGGCCGATTATCTCGGTATGACGGTCGCCCTGGTCGCGTTGATCGCGGTCTTCGGCTTCTCGGCGGACAACTTCCTTACGCAGGCCACGTTCCGGACCCTCGCGAACCAGATTGCCGACGTCACGATCGCGGCGGTGGGAATGACGTTCGTGCTGATCATCGCCGGGATCGATCTGTCCGTGGGTTCGGTGATGGCGCTGGCCGGGGCGGTCCTGGGCATCGCCGTAGTCAATTGGGGCGTGCCTCTGGCCGTGGGGGTCGTCCTGTGCATGTTCACGGGCCTGGCGTGCGGAGCGGCCAACGGCCTGATCGTCATCCGCTGGACGCTGCCTTCGTTCATCGTCACGCTCGGCATGCTCGAAGCGGCCCGCGGCGCCGCCTATCTCGTGACGGACTCCCGCACGATCTACATCAATTCGATAGACGTGCTCACCGAGCCGGTCGTCGGGGGGCTCTCGGCGCCGTTCTTCCTCGCGATCGCCGTGGTGGCCGTGGGACAGTTGGTTCTGTCCCGCACGGTGTTCGGCCGCTATCTGATCGCCATCGGCACGAACGAAGAGGCGGTGCGGCTCTCGGGCATCGATCCCCGGCCCTACAAACTCGCGGTCTTCGCTCTCGCGGGATTCCTGGCGGCCGTGGCGTCGGTGATCCAGACGGCCCGCATGTCCTCGGCCAATCCGAACACCGCCACCGGCTTCGAGCTCCAGGTGATCGCCGCGGTCGTGATCGGTGGGACCAGCTTGATGGGCGGCCGGGGCTCGGTCGTGCGCTCATTCTTCGGCGTACTGATCATCGCCGTGCTGGGGGCGGGCTTGGCCCAGGTCGGGGCCCAGGAGTACACCAAGCGTCTGATCACCGGCTGTGTCATCGTGGCCGCGGTGATTCTGGACCAGTACCGCCACCGGAGCCGCCGGGCTTTGTCACGCCAGTGAACCCGGCCTTTCGCGCGTTCGTCCCCCTCGCTCCTGCGATTTGCGACCAACCGTGGTACGCCGGCCATCCTGATCTGGTGAACCGGCGGGCGAGTGCTTCTTCGTAGGTTGGGCGTCATCGCCCGACCTTCCTAAGACGAGCGGGGACGCTCGTCCTACGAAGAGCCCAGCCTCCATGGCTGCAACAGCGCCCACCAGAGTAGAATAGCCGGCGCAGTCGCAGTGGATTCTGCGATCTCAGTCACCGGACACATTCGCACTATTTTCACATTACTTAACAAATCACGGCTTGACAGGCCGGCAGTCAGGAACAATAATGAGATCGCATTAGGAACCCGTGTGTGTGTGGAGGTACTGACCATGCGTCTGGTACTAAAACAGAAAGACGGCGAGACGAGGGAATACCAATTTGCACAGGGCCCGATCCAGATCGGCAGGGCCGCGGACTGCCATGTCTTCCTGCCCGACCGCACCGTCTCCAAGAAGCACGCCGTCATCGCCTGCAACGGCGACGGGTGTTGGCTCGTTCAGGATCTCGAATCGGCCAACAAGACCTATCTCAATGGCGAGCCGGTCCATCAGGCCGCGATCAAGACGGGCGACTCCATCCGCATCACGGACTTCGTCCTCGAAGTCAATCTCGACGAGATGGCGGAGGCCGCCGCCCAGTCCGAGCAGTTTGAGGACACGCTGAATCTGGAAGCGGGTCTCGCGACGCCGCTCCACGAGACGGTGGTTCGCAAGCCCGACGCGGGACACGCGCCGGCCATGCGTCTGCCCGCCAAACGGCTCTCCGACTTCTCGCACGCCTGCGACTCGATCTGCCGGTCGAAGAACCTCGAGGACATGCTCGTGACGATCCTGAATCTGTGCGTCAAGCAGTTCGGGGCGTTTCACGCCTGGTGCGCGTTGCGGGAACAGCCCAGCGGCCCGATGACGTATCACGCGGGCAAACGCCGGGACGGCGGGACCGTGGATCTGGACGAATTGAAGCTGGCCGACAAGATCAATCAGGCCGTCGAACGAAGCCAGTCGCTCGTGATGCCGAGAGTGGCCGCCGACGTGGAGGAGAAGGCGAGGATCCGTTCGGCGCTGATCGCCTCGATCTCCGGGCCCTCCGGCTGCTACGGCGTCATCTATATCGACAACGCCATGATTCACGACCACTACACGCTGGGGGACCTGGACTACCTGATGCTCATCACCGCCCACACCGCCGCGGTGCTGAGCAGGTTTCTGGTGTAGCAGGAAAAGCAAAAGAGGATAAGAGGCATTTGAGAGAGGCGAGTCCCAGCGTCGCGGCCCGCATGCGGTTTTCTATTGACTTTTCCCGACCCCGGCGGTATGCTATCGGAACATGGAGGGGTCTGGAGAAGAGGGCTCTTCCTGTGTGTTCATGGGGTCTTGACGCCCCCTGTAGCAGGGCGTCTTTGCGTCATTTTGAGGAGGATGAGTATGGGTCGTTCCGCGGCGTTGGTGGCGGCGCTGGTGACCGTCTGCGTATGTCTGCAAGGCTTGGCGGAAGAGGGCGTCATCAATCTCGGGCCGGAGGAGTTCATCCAGGCCGGCGGAGTCGACATCGTCGTGCCGGGCTATTCGGTGCCCTCGTTTGTCGACTGGAACAACGACGGCCTGCGGGACCTGCTCGTCGGCGAAGGCGGCAACGGCTTCGCCGGCAAAGTCCGCGTGTATCTGAACGTCGGCGTCGAGTCGGACCCGTGCTTCGCCAATTACTTCTACGTTCAGGCCGCTGGGGCCGACATGACGATTGCCCCCTCGGGCTGCCAGGGGGCATTCCCCCGCGTGGCCTATTGGGATGACGACGCCCGCAAGGACCTGCTGATCGGCCAGGCCGACGGCACCGTGAAAATCTTCCTGAACGTCGCGGACGACAACGAGCCGGCCTTTGACGCCGGGACCCTCGTCAAAGTGAACGTCGAGGACTCCGTCACTCTCGATGTCGGCTCGCGGGCTACGCCGTCCCTGGTCCACTGGAACGACGACGGCATGCTGGACCTTGTCGTGGGCGGCCTTGACGGCGTGATCCACGTGTATCTCAACTGCGGGTGCGGCGGCTGGATTCCGCCTCATTTCTTTTTCTCGTCCGCGGACGGCTACCCCTTCGCCCAGTGCGGCAGCCGTGACCTGACGGTGCCCGGCGGGCGGTCGAGTCCGGAGTTCGTGGACCTCGACGGCGACGGCAAGAAGGACCTGCTCACCGGCAACACCGACGGCATGATCTTCTTCTACAAGAACGTCGGCACCCCCTCGCTGCCGGAATTCGCCAACTATACGCTCGTGCAGTCGGCGGGCGTAGCCATCGATCTGCCGAACGGCCCCTCGGGCGGTCTTCGCAGTCGGCCCTTCGTCTGCAATTGGACGGGCGACGGCAAGTTCGGCCCGAAGGACGGCTACTGGGATCTGCTCGTCGGCTATGGCGACGGCAAGATCCGTCTCTATCGCGGCCTGCCGAAGGCCGGCGACTTCGACCTCGACGGCGACCTCGACGGCGCCGACTTCACCTTCCTGGCCAAGGCCCTGGACAAGCCCGTCCCGACACAGGGCCCGTCCCCCGACCTCAACCATGATGGCGTCGTGGACAACCTCGACCTCCGCGTCTTCGCGGATCTCTGGCTGGCCGCGAACGGCAAATAGGCCACGGCGCCGGCAACTTGTGTCCGCAGGGGCAATCGGGGAGGTGTCAAGTGTGAAGTGTCAAGTGGGAAGCAAGAGAGGACGGACGTCGAGTCTCTACCTTTCTCGCTTCACACTTGGAACTTGACACTTGAAACCTCCGAAGACAACGCCTCACGGCGTCACTACAAACACGCGAGCATCGTAGGGGCAGGCCCCCGTGCCTGCCCTGGCGAGCGCAGAACGCGCCTCCATCCCCTCGTCATCCATCGCGATTCCTCCGCAAATCATCTTTACAGATGACCTCGGGCGTGGCACAATCGGATTCATGTAGAAGCGGACCGCGTTTGCGAGCCGAATGAGAGCGAGTGTTTGGGTCCTGCTTCTGGAGCGGTTGAGGCCTGATTCCTGAGAGATACTTGTGGAGGACCGAGCATGATGCGCGGAGGGAAGAGTCGAGGTTTCGTTTGCGCCGTTGTCGTAGTCACGTTCTGGGGACTGACCTGTGTTTTCCCGGCGACAGCCACCATCACCACCATGGGCGACATCGTTCCAGCTTATGATGATGTCACCGACCCCTGGGTGCTGTCGAGCGACCTGACGATCGGCCAGGACGCGGACGCCGCCATCTGGGTTGCAGGAGGCTCCCAGATCCAGGAGGATATTCCCGGCCACTACACGAGCGTGATCGCGGCCGGCGCCGATGTGACGGCCTGCGCGACCGTGTCCGGGGCGGACTCGGTCTGGGGGGTGTTCGTCATGGTGGGAGGGTACGGCAACGGGACGATGACCGTCGAGAACGGAGCTCTCCTGGACACGGGAGGGATTTGGGCGGGCACTGAGGCGGGCAGCATCGGCAACGTTCTGCTGACCGGGCCCGGCACGATCTGGCAGGGCGAGGCGGAGTCGAAGATCTCGATCGATGGGGACCCCGTCGACCCGAACGAAGGATATCAGCATTACGTCCGCGCACACATAGGGAATCACGGGACCGGCAGTCTCACGGTCTCCGACGGCGCAAGGGTGGTTTCCGATGGCGGGAGCGTCTACTTGGGCTATTTCGCGGACGGCGTGGGCTCCCTCACGGTGACGGGGCCCAACTCGGTCTGGGAAGAGACCGGCGAGATACGCATCGGTCATCTCGGCACAGGCACGCTGTTGATCTCCGACGGCGGCGTCGTCAACAGTACGGGCACGGCGAACATCGGCAACTGGCCTGCCGGCGTCAGCCGCGGCAGCGCCACGGTGACGGACCCCGGTTCTCTCTGGCGAATCGACGGGGGGCTCTACGTGGGCGGGGC
>JBDKUU010000611.1:0-2641 GCA_039679525.1 Phycisphaerales bacterium
CCACGTAGGACTCGCCTTTGTCGTTGTCGCGGGTACCATCAGGGTTGCGAGCAGAGATCATTTTAACCTCTCTGTGAGACGGTCTCGGTGTTTGGCATGATATATGGTCCTTGTCCCCACCCGCTCCACCGGATGCGAAAGAGTGCCCCCACTGATTGACACGAGCCCCATTCGCTACTCGATGCGACATCTCCCCGCCAGGAGCCCACTTCGGCGGATGCCCGCAGGCAGTGTTGTCCGACCACGGCAGCTTGCCACCATTCGTAGCGCAGACGATGAACTCGTAGTCGTTCCTCCACCAGTCCGGCCCGCCGCTGCCCGGCACGCCCACGCGGTGAAACGCCGGCGGCTTCCGCAGCGTGATCCCGGCCCGATGGAGGTCGGCCATCAACAAGGCAGGTGTCGCCGACCATCGGAACTTGCGGGTCTTGCCCTCTACCACGAACGCCGTGAGACCCCGGCAGACCCGCAGACTCTCGCGGTAGACTTGCACCACCCAATCCACCCACGCCTGCCCCTTGTGATTGAAGTCGATGCCATAAGTTCGGCAGTCCTCGTAGGGCGGGGAACCGAACACGAGGTCCACACTCTGTTCAGGCAGCGTCGGGAGTATCTCTAAGCAGTCGCCTAAGATAATTTGTCCCATCAGCGCATTTCCGCCCACTCCCAGTGGGCATCCCCGGTCAGTTCGATTCCGTCTACCTCTGAATCGGTGAACTCCGTGGCGAGTTCTCGGCTGGTCCACTGTTTCGCCCGATCATTCCAGTAGGCATTGCCCTCTTTCATCACCCAGGTACCCATGTAGCTGTTCCTCCAGCTCCTCGACGGATCGGACCAGAAGATATACTCCTCCGTTGGCCTCGATCTTCGCTTGAAAGGTCCGCTGTTTCTCGCTCTGCTTGCCGGTCGCAGATTTTGTCTCAATCTCCAGCCGACGACCATCTGGTAGGATGCCTGTGATGTCGGCCGATCCGGGGTAGCCGAAACTCACCGGCTGGCCGTTGATCCAAGCCGTGCCGGTGTTATTCCTCCAGGTCATTATCCCTTTTGCGTGGAGCCATTTGAGGCACGCCCGGAGGACCGGAGCCTCGCGGCGGTTTCCATCTCGAACGCGACGAGACCCTCCCGCACCCGAGGCGTCGGGCGATTCCGCAGGTACTCGTGGCTGCACCAGCGGCGCGACCACGCCGTATTGCGGTCGAACCCGAGGCGGCGAAGAAAGCGGTATTCCGCTGCGCTTCGCACGAGCCGCCTGGGCCACGAAGTCGCCAAGCGGACGAACCTTACGATGCAGTTCCGATCTTTCGCGGGCATAGTTACGGCCTTTCATGTCTTGTGATACGCCTTGGTCAGATCTCCTTCGGTAGCAACAGGCAGGCCCTCGGCCCACGGGGGGAGCACACATTGGAGGGCGTGCATCTCGGCGAGCTGGTGGATATTCTGTCTGGGCACAAGATTCACGGCCTGATCGTGGACAGAGAAGAGCGTGTTCATGCCTGCATCCTCCATCCGCAGCAGGCCGAGGGCGAAGATGTCCCGTGCCGTTGCCTGGACTACGTTCTCCGTGAGTGACCCACCATACACATGCCCCCACCGATATCGGCAGATATCATCCGGGCTGACCGCCGCATGAGGGTAGAACAGACACCGGCTCGACGGCAATTGGATAACCACCGTGCCGCCCTCGTTCCAGAACCGCAGCGTGCGGCCCTGATGGCTCACCGTGGCCTGCTGGTCCTTGTACCGGGCGACAAACCGCCATGCCTTCTCAAGCTCGCGCCAGAACACCGGGATCAGACTGAACCGCTTGCGGTAAACCGCAATGGCCCGCTGACACAGCTCGAACGTCAGTTCTCCCGAGGCAAGGGCCTCTTTGAGGGATGGCTTCTGCTTGCATCGCTCGTAAAACGTATTGCCGCCCATGCCGAATCCCGCACCGAGGATCGTCTCCTTTCCAACGTTTCGCCGTGTGGTCAGGGCCTTGGCAAGCTTCGGCGGGTCGTCCTTGCGGGGCTTGCGGGTCTCTTTGTGATAGATCTGCTCCTGGGCAAACTCGCTGTAGATATCCCGCCCCTGGGCGAACGCCTCCAGGAGGTCCTCCTGCCCGGCGAACCACGCCACGACGCGGGCCTCGATCTGGCTGAGGTCGCCGGTACCGAAAACATACCCCTCAGGAGCCGTGAGCATCTGCCCCACCTGTTTGATGAGATCGTGGACATCGCGGGCTCCGAAGTTCTGAAAGTTGATCCCCCCGGTCCCCGACCACCTTCCCGTGTTGCCCGTGACGTGTATTGCGCCGCCATACCGCACCAGCCAGTATCCGGTCTCCGTGGTCGGGCAATAGACAGCCCCAACATACCGGACTTCTGTACAATGCTGAGGTCTAACTTCAGTCATGCCAGGGGACCGCGTCTTGCGAAGCGTTGTTGTCCACCCACTCTTACATGTCCGCGCACCGATACCCGTAAGATGAGCAATCGTTCGCACCCACTCATGGTTCACGGCCAGCTTAGAAGAATACTCCGGCATCGCTCCGCTATGCCCGTCCCAATAGACCAGTTCCTCTATGAAGGCGAACAAGGCACCTGTAGGAGCCTCCAACAGCCACGGCCCAAATGTCTTTCGCTCCGGGGACAGCCAC
>JBDKUU010000612.1:0-11610 GCA_039679525.1 Phycisphaerales bacterium
GTGACGACCGGTTCAGGGTCAAGGAGGAGCCGGAGGCATCGTTGGCTGTGGTTGGCCCCTGATGTCCGAGACGGATGCTCGGATCTCTCATGGTTCGCCGGTTTGTCAGGGAAGGCACATTCTCTCTTCTCGCGTGTGCGGGTCCGTTCTGCGCCCGCGAGCCTGTGAATCGCAGTAATGCGGCTCGATACCACACACGTGGGAGAAGCCAGTGTAGACCGGTGGTGGAGACGCCGGTTGCGTCGACGGAATCCGACAGGAGGTTGGACCAGGGGCCGTGAACAACGAGGTTCACGGCCCCTTTGGTTTTTCGCCGCGGGCATCTAAGCGAACTGCTATTTGACTCCCACGAAGTCAGTTCTCCCTGTGGATTGGGCAGAAGCCTGCGTGCACATCCCCTCGCCCGCGGATACGGTCCAGGGATAGCGTGTCGTCTATTTTATGGACCTTTCTCCGTTGCGGAAGCGGAAGGAGCACTGCCATGAAGAGGGAGATCTTTGTGCAGATCGCGGCGGCCATGATCATCAATCTGTTCGCCGTACAGGCTTTGTCTTTTGGAGAGGACCCGCCCGATCCGGCGAGGACGACCAGTGCGCCGGGCGGCGAGATCCGGGTCGATCCGAATTCGGGCCGTTCGCTCGAAGGGTTGCCCCTGGCGAGCCCGGACACGATCATCGTCAAGTTCTCGGCCGACGCGTCCCGGCAGTTCCAGGTGAACGTCCTCGAGCAGAGCCAGTGTATCATCGCAGGATCTTGTGACGGCGGGGGATTCTTCCTGGTAAAGATCCCCGACGGAAATGCGCCCGAGGCCGTCGCCGCGCAACTGGAGACTCTCGAGGGGATCGAGTATGCCGAGCTGAACTACTATGTCTACAGCCTGTTCCTCCCCAATGACGAGTACTACGGCCTGCAGTGGAACCTGGACAACCGCGGCGCCGGCGGCATCCACATGGAGAAGGCGTGGAACATTCAGCGATGCACGTCGAACGTCATCGTCGCCGTGGTCGACACCGGCGTGGCGTACGAGAGTTTTGGAGGGTCCATCCAGGCCCCCGATCTGGCCGACGTGAACTTCGTGCCGGGCTACGATTTCGTCAATGACGACGAGCATCCGAACGACGACCAGGGACACGGCACGCACGTGACCGGGACGATCGCTCAGAGCACCAACAACCACACGGGCGTCGCCGGGATCGCGTTCGGCTGTTCCATCATGCCGGTCAAGGTCCTGGACAGCACGGGAACGGGAACTGTCTTCGGCGTGGCCCGGGGGATTTACTTCGCCGTCGAGCACGGGGCGAAGGTCATCAACATGAGCCTGGGCTGCTGGGCCGGTTCGCAGACTCTGCGGGACGCGGTCGCCGCCGCGTTCGACCAGGGCGTGACGGTCGTCTGTGCCGCCGGGAACGATGGGGGCATCGGCAATCCGATCTCGTACCCCGCGGGCTACGACGAACTCTGCATCGGCGTCGCGTCCACTCGATACGATGAGACCCGCTCGTGGTTCTCCACGGCCGGCAGTTACGTGGACGTCGCGGCCCCGGGCGGCGACACATCGGTGGATCAAAACAAGGATGGCTTCCCGGACGGCATCCTGCAGCAGACCTTCGTTGGCGGGCTCGACAGCTTCGGTTATGTGTTTCTCCAGGGGACGTCCATGGCCACGCCGCACGTCACCGGTCTGGCGGCGCTGCTGGCCGCGAGGGGCGTGACGCGTCCGGACAAGATCGCCGAGGCCATCGAGGTCACGGCCAGAGACCGCGGCCCGGCCGGATGGGACAAGAGCTACGGATGGGGACTGATCGACGCGAGCGCCGCGCTGGCCTATCGCGTGCAGGGCGACTTCGGCAGCGACAATGTCGTCGGCGCCTGCGACCTCATGGCCTTCGTCACGCAGTGGCTGGATCGAACCGGCTCCAGCACCCATCGGCTCGATAGCGACCTCGACTGCAACCGCCGGGTGGATTTCAAGGACTTCGCGCTACTGGCCCAGAATTGGGATCGCTAGAGGAATCTCCCCCAAAAAAGTGTAACGCGGCGGCCTTGTCATGGACTGAATGTAGAGAAACGGCGTTCCTTCACGGATCATGGGACGCCCCGGATCAAAGGAGGTGAGTCCATGAACAAGGCGATCGGAGTCTTCCTGTCCTGCTGCCTACTGTCGTGTGGCGCCGCGGCTGAGCGTAATGTGCCGGCCGAATACGCCGCCATCCAGCAGGCCATCGACGCCGCCCAGGACGGCGACGTCGTCATCGTCCAGCGGGGGACTTACTACGAGCACATCCGCTTCAAGGGCAAAGCCATCACGGTTCGTGCGGCCGACTTGAGCAGTTGGGACGCCGTGCAAGGCACGATGATCGCCGGGTGGGAGACGGAAGGCAGTTGCGTCATCTTCGATCAGGGCGAGACGCACGCGAGCGTTCTCGAAGGTCTCACTCTGTTCGGGACGCGAGAGGGCAGCTTCGTGTCGTCGGCGACCACCCGGTTTGCCGCCGGGGGTGGCATCCTCTGCGTCAATAGCTCTCCAACCATTCGGCGCTGCTTCATCGCGCACAATGGAGCCTGGTTTGGCGGCGGCATCGCCATGTTCGGGGAGTGTCGAGCCCATATCGTGAATTGTCTGCTCATGGAGAATTCGGCCGATAGCCTCGGAGGAGCCATCCTGATCCGCCGTGAGGTCGCCATGCCTGTCGGAGGGGCTTCGGGCAGGCGGGTTCGTTCGGCTGTCGAGCCTGTCTCGATCGCCGCCGCGCCCGACAGCGGCCCCGCGATCGTCAATTGCACGATTGTCGGCTGTTCCGTGGGTAGCGGCTCAATCTATGCGTATGACGTGGATTGTGGCGACGCCAGGCCGACTATTCTGAACACGATCCTCCACGGATATAATCACGGCCTGCTGATCTCGGATCTGTCCTGTGTCTCGCATTGCTGTATCTACGAGACGCATTTGTTCCAGGGGGACCACGAGAGTTCCACGGACATGGTCGACGTCTCCCTGATCCCGCACAGTCTCGGCGGATTCCCCGGATTTGTGAGAGTCCCTCATGGCGAGGTGACTTTCGAGAACTGGGGGGACGAATATCATCTCCAGGCAGCCTCGCCGTGCGCCAATGCCGGTAGCCTGGAAGCCCTGCAATATGGGCAGTTCGATCTCGACGGGCAGCCTCGCCTGATGGCCGGACGAATCGACATCGGAGCCGACGAGGTCAGGCCGGAGTTGACGGTCGTCAGCCCCAGGGCGGGCGACGTCTGGACGGCGGGGAGCGTCCGTGACATTCGCTGGGAAGCGCCGCTTTATGAGGGAACTGTCGATCTTCTCCTCACCGTAGAGGAGGGCGGCAGCCGGTCTATTATCGCAGAGGCAATCGAAAACACCGGGAGTCATCGCTGGGAACCGCCTGCGACCCTTGCCTCCAACGCCTGCTTCGTCCACGTCGTGCCGCACGTCGCGGACGCCAATGTCCAGGAGGTCGCCGGCGGCCCGTTCGCGATTCATCCGGATGTCGCCGGGCCTGCAGTGGCATCGACGTGGCCGACGTTGGGCGGCAATTCTCAACGGACCGGCCTGAGCGGGCTTCGAGGGCCGGACGTGGGGCGGGTCAAATGGAGATTCGAGACCGGGGGAGCTGTCGTGGCCGGCGTCACGGCGGGTCTTGAGGGCAGGATGCACGTTGCGTGCGAAGACGGCAAGCTCCACACGCTCGACGCCGATGGCAGGTTGCTGTGGACTTGCGAGATGGACTCGGCGGCCGTCAGTTCGCCGACGGTGGGGCCCGACGGCAGCGTGTTCGTCGGTTCGGAGCGAGGGACGCTTTACGCCGTCGAGCGGAACGGTACGGTTCGCTGGACGTTCCGCACGGGCGGTGCGATCTATTCCTCGCCCGCGGTGGACACGGAGGGTCGAGTGTACGTCGGGTCCGCCGACGGCTGCCTCTACGCCCTCGCCCCCAACGGAGCCGAGCAGTGGCGTTTTCAAACGAAAGGGCCGGGCGTGCGAGCCAGAGGCGAAGTCTTCGCCTCTCCGGCTCTCGGAAGCGACGGCTCCATCTACGTCGCCGGCTTGTACGACCCGAACCTCTACGCTCTCGATCCCGGAGGCGGAAGCGTCAAATGGGTCTGCCGATTCGGGGGCCCCGGCCGGCCTTTCGTTTCGCCGGTGGTCGGCCCGGACGGCACGATCTACCAGGCCCTGTTGCGAGACACGCATCTGTACGCGATCGAGCCGCAAGGAGGCAGGATCGTCTGGTCCGTGGATCTGGCCGATCAGAATTCGCCCGGACGCAGCGGCGAGGCATGGTCGGAGCCGGTCCTGGGGCCCGATGGAACCCTCTACGTGAGCGCGGGCGATCCATATCTGCGGGCCGTCGATTCCGCGGGACGCATCCGATGGGCCACGCGTCTGGGCGACGCCGGCGGGTTCACGCTGACTGTAGATCGAGACGGCTTCATCTACGCTGCGTGCGAGGACGGCAGCGTCTATCGTGTCAGTCCCGAAGGCAGGGAGACCGGCCGATTGGCTCTCAGCGGCCTGCCGGGATTCCCGGTCATCGCAGCCGACGGTCTTTTGATTGTCGCCGACACGCGGGACTACTCCCTGCGAGTCCCTGGAGAACGGAATTCAGTCTGGGCCATTGCTTCGAGAACACAGGAGGACAAACCATGAGTCGCCACGATCTCGGAATTCTCGCCCTGTGCGTCATATTGTTGGTGGTGAGCCTGGGCGCCGTCGGCAGTCGGGGCCGCACCCGGGCCAAAGAGGCCGTGTGCGTTTCCCATCTGCGACAATGGGCTTCCGCGTTCGATTCGGCCCTGCTGGACAACGATGGCTATTTCCCATCTCGGGACGTCAATGACAGCGCGTGGTGGATCGGTTGGCTGTGGGCATACCATCAAGATGCGGGATTGATGACCTGCCCCGCGGCGACCGATGCGGCGTCCGACGTCCTGCCGACCCAGCGGGCCTGGAGAGCGGGGGAGCACGTGGGCAGCTACGGCGTCAACGGATGGATGGGCAGACCGATACAGGACAAGGCGGGCCGCGGGTACGCGCCGCGAGCCTACCATTGGCGAACCTTGCGGGTTTGGGAAGGCGACGCAGTGCCCGTGCTGGGCGACATGTCATGGGTGGCCGCACTGCCGTACGAGTCGGATGCGCCTCAAATGGCGGAGCAATCACCGGTTGCGCCGGGCGGAGACAGCGAAATGGAGCTTGTGTGCGTCAATCGGCATGACGGCGCAGTCAACTTCTTCTTCGCCGACGGATTTGTCCGGAAGGTCGGGCTCAAAGAACTATGGATCTTGAAATGGCACACGAGCTATAACCAAAACGGGCCTTGGACCATCGCCGGTGGCGCAAGGCCTGCGTCTTGGCCCGAATGGATGCGGCAATTCAAGAATTTCTGAGCATGCCGTGTTCGATCAAACGCGCAGGCCGGACTGTTGGACCCGCGTGAACGCGGAACTCCGAACTGCAAGGACTCTCGCCTCCGCCGGCACGGGGCGCAACTGCGAACGTGCACCGCCGCCTCGCCGGTTTCCCACGTCAGAATCTTCTTGGCACGATGGCCCGTTTTGTGTAAAATAGGTAAGCAGTAGAACTTGGCGTATCCGAGTATCCGATGTTTCTCTGGAGAGCGGATCAGTGATGAAGAGTTATCTCGTTTATGGGACGGTACTTACGGCGATTCTGGCGGGCTTGTGCATGGCGGCGCCGACGCCGGCGATTGTTCAGCGGCCGGGGCATTGGACTCTGGATGTTCGATATGAGCAGCCGCAGCAACTTGTGCTGCCCTGGGGTCCCGGCGGAGAGCAGCGATTCTGGTACACGATCCTGACAGTGACCAATCGGACCGGGATGGACGTCGAGTTCTACCCGCGGTGCGACCTGATGACCGACACGCTTCAAGTCGTGCCGGCCGGACGCGGCGTGCCGCCCGTGGTGTTCCAGATGATTCAGCAGCGACACGCGAGTCGCTATCCGCTCTTGGAATCCCTCGATAGCGTGCCCAACCGCGTACTCGAAGGGGAGGACAACGCCCGGGATATCGCGGTGATCTGGCAGGACTTCGATCCGCAGGCCACGAGTTTCCAGGTGTTCGTCAGCGGCCTGAGCAATGAGACCGCCGTCATTGCCCATCCGGTCCAGGTCGACGCCCAGGGCAATCCCGTGCCGATCTATCTCCGCAAAACCCTTGAGCTGAACTATGCTCTCCGCGGCGATCCGGCTTTGCGGTCGTCCGTGGAAGTCGTCTACAAGGGACAGACCTGGGTCATGCGGTGACCGACCCGGCCCGACCGGTCGACGAGCATTTCTCAAAACGGCAAACCAACCGCCCGATTTGTATCGATGGCGATCTACTTGCGGTGTTTTGTCGCATTCCAGTCAGACTCTCGCCAGACTGCGTCTGATCATGTCACCAGGCGGAACAATAGAGGCGTTCGAGAGAACGCCCTGAATGCGTTCCAATCCGCCTCGGATGCACTTGCAGCATTTCGCACGTTTCAAGCCGCCGGATGCCGTGCCCGGTGGGGAGACTCGGCTCTTCGTAGGACGAGCGTCCTCGCCCGTCTGAAGAGGTCGGGCGGGGACGCCCAACCTACACGGAAGTCCTCGCCAATTCGCGTGTGCTCCTCAGATCGCGGTAGGGGATTTCCCTATCGAAAAAGCCCCTGAATTTCTCGCTTTGGCGATTTATTTTGTACACAGCCGCAATGCCGGCCGATATAGTGGAGCATCTGTAAAGGAGTAAGCTTTCCTCCCTCGAAGTCTACCCCTTGAATAACAGCAGAGGGAAAGTGCGTTTGGAGTCTGCAAGGACTCAGGAGAAGATTCAGTGGCAAAGGGTACAGTGAAGTGGTTCAACGCGGACAAGGGCTTCGGGTTCATCGCCCCCGACGAGGGCGGCGACGATCTGTTCGTCCATCACTCGGAAATCAGAACTCAAGGGTACGCCACCCTCAACGAGGGGCAGAAGGTTGAGTTCACCGTCGGACAGGGTCGCAAAGGTCCGTGTGCGACCAACGTCATTCCGAAGTAAGTCGAAGTATGCGGGAAACAGCAGGGGAGAGAATTCATACGGGACCATGCCGGGTCCCAGGAGAAAGTGGTATGGCACGAGGAACAGTGAAGTGGTTCAACGAGAAAAAGGGCTTCGGATTCATCATCCCCGATGATGGCAGTGAAGAACTCTTCATCCATCATTCGAATATCGCCGGCGAGGGATTCAAGACGCTGCACGAGGGGCAGGCCGTGGAGTACGAGCGCGGCCAGGGCCGCAAAGGGCCTGAAGCCACCAACGTCACGCCTGCCTAAGGATCGACGCAAGCCGCATGAACGTCGCGGCGGCGACCCGCGAGTTCATGATTGCCGTTGAAAACCAGGGGCTCTGCGAAATTCGCAGGGCCCTTTTTCATTCCCGCTTGTAGTGTGCCCGCAAGGGCATAGCACGATCGGTTTGAAGTGTGAAGTTTCAAGTGGGGAGAATCAAGACCCGATGTTCATCCTCTCTTGCTTCCAACTTGACACTTTTGTCCACTTCCTGCTGCATCCTTTGCCTGTCCTGTATCGAGGATTTTGCCTATTGGACAGGGGGACTATTTCGGACAGAATCAGACACAAACCGAGTGCGGCTCAGCGAAGAATGGAGTCTCGCCGAGGTCGCTGACGGCATTCGCGGCCCATGCGGGCCATAAGGGGAGATACAATCTGGGGTCCTCTCCCACGGAGAGAAGAAGAGAGAAGGCTGCAGCCCACATAATCGCGGTCGTGGTGAGCCGCGTCGCGCGGACGCCGTTCTGCTCGCATTTTCAGTCTCCGGCCTCCATGACGAAAGCGTTTACGGCGCCGCCATCCTTAACCTTGCGGATGCAGAGGTTGATGTGGTCGTTGCCGTCGGAGCGGATCAGCAGCTCGATCTCGTCGCCCGCGAAGACCTCAGCCATGTACGTGATTTGAACCGTGCGAATCTCGGGCAGGTCGCCGATGTGCTGGTGGGCCGCGTCGAGGGCCCATCGCACGTACTCCGTATTGTTCACATGCCCGTTGAAATCCACGGCGCTGAAGGGAACGCGGAGAGAGCACACCCGCGTGTATCCTTCGACCGGCTGCAGGCGGGCCGGCGGCGTCGCGAGGACCTTGTCGCCGGATTGAGGCAGGTTCAGGTCGAGTTTGTCCAGGTTCTTCGGCCGGCCGGTCTGCTTATCCAGGATCATCCAGTCGCTGGCGGCCCGGAAGAACTCGAGCCCCTCGGGCGAACGCCCGATGAATTCCCGCGACGCGATCAGACGCGTGCAGCCGCTGGGCCACGTGGCGACGATCACCTCATCGCCCCAGCCCGGGGTATAGCTCATTTCGATCCGCAGGTTGACCAGCACCCACAGGCAGCCCCTTCGCTCAAGCTCGCGAATGCCCAGTCCGAGCTGCTCGGCGTGACAGGCCGCGGCCTCCTGCATGTACTGCATCAACGCGTTTGTCTTGACCAGGCCGTCCGGCCGGCAGTCATACATCCTGATGAGGAAACGGTCTTCTCTCGGTTTGATCATGCTGTGTCCATCCTAAAACGCCGACTCGTCCATTCACAAGTAACAGGCATTATGATAGTTGATCGGGCTTCAGACAAGATGCGATAGGCCGTCCAGACGATCAAAACGATGCTGGTGTCACATTATCCAGTTATTCCATGCAGGTTCTCTTGACAATCGGTCTGAGGAACTGTAGAAACTGGGCAATGTCAGGCCCGGTTCGCAGGGGCACGGCTTGAGGACAGAGCTGGGGAACTGCGAGGCGACAAGAGTTCCGGGCCGCAATGGAGTGCCGCTGGGGCAATGGATGGAGGAGCCTACGGAAAGTGACAAATCGGGAGTGATGGAGTCCAGGAGCGATTCACACCTGCTGATGCGTTTTCTTCCTACTGCCTGTCACGCCACGTCCCGCGGACATACACGGTGATGGCCCCGGGGGGCCTTTGTGCACGGAGGAAAGGAGGGGGGAGCAAGGAGGCAGACAACGAGCATGGCGATTGCTTTAGGGTGATGACAAATCATTCTGTCGGTTGCGTTTCGACGATTTGAACGAACTGTTTGGCCGCTGGTGCGCGACGACGGCGAGGTTCTCTCTTTTTCTGCTGCGAGGATGCGCTGTTCTCTGCTCGGAGAGGCTGTTGCGAGCTGGGTGCGGGGGGAGGCTCTATGCCCGGATGGCGTGAGTGCGCGCCCCGGGCGATGAAGCCTCTGATTGAGAAGGGACACGTCCGACTCGTCGTCGACCGCGCAAGGCCGGCGTGCATGGAGATGAGGTACAACCATGAGAAAAGCTTTGTTGGTCTTTGTCGCAATCGGGGCTGTCTGTGCGAGTTCGCTTCAGGCGGCCTCCATATCCTATATGGGCAGATTGACCGGTCTCGGAGGCACCGGCGACGGAAGTCTGTTCGTCACGGGGTTCAACTGGCTGTCGACCGAAACCAGCCTGAGCTGGAAGGTGGACAACACGTCGACGCCGGGCATGTGGCACTACGAGTACACGCTCAATGTCCCCAATAAGGGCGGCCTGGCGGCCGATATCCAGCGCGTCATCATCGAGACCTCGGATGGTTCGTCAGGTGCGGCGTTCACCGCCGAGAATTTCCATGCGGCGACCAGTTCGCCTGAGAACTGGATTCAGAACGTCGACATAGGGCTGCACCGGCCCTCGGACAATCCGAATCTGCCGCGGAACGTCTATGGAATCCAACTGACCGCGATGAACATCGATCCCAAACTGCTGACGGTCAGCTTCGACACGGACCGGGCGCCGGTCTGGGGCGACTTCTACGCCCGGAGCTACGTGGTCAACGGCGACTTCTGCGCCCTGTACAACTGGGGACTGCTCAAGACGCCGGATGTCGATCCGACGGATGCGCCCTGCGACGGGAGCATCCTCGACCACATCCTGGTCCCGGATTCCAAGTCGATCGTTGTGGTGACGACTCCCGCTCCCGCGGCGCTGCTGCTGGGCGCGATCGGCGTCCCGTTGGCCGGGTGGCTGAGACGCAATCGACGATTATAGATCGTGCCAACGGGAAACCGTGAGCAAGGGCCGCGCGGGAATCGCGGCCCTTTTTGTTTGGGCTCATGCGAAAGGAGATCGGGTCAGGACAGTTGAAGTCTCCGGACGACGTGACACACGTCGTCGCTCATTTCCTGGAGACGCCGGACCAATTGGGCGAGCTTCTTCTCGTTGAACGTCGTCTCCGTGGTCTCCTGCCACTGGCCGCCTTCGAACTTCATCTTGAAGTCCCGGACCTTGACCGGGCAGGCGGGGCAGTTCTCGTCGATCTGCCAGTCGCCGTGCATGAGCAGGTTTCGCAGGTCCCGGATGGCCTCGATGCGTTTGAGGGCCTGTTCGAGGTCCGTGAGGATCTGCCCCTTGCCCTGGAGGCGGTAGCGACCCACGTGCTTGATCTTTCGCAGCAGGACCGCGAGATTCAGCTCGTGGATCAGGAACGGCCCGATCAATTCGTTGTCCCCGGCCAGCAGCAGGTCGAGCAGCGACTGAAGCTGGTGTTCGAGCGTGGCGTAGCGGACGGTCAGCTCGCCGATTCGTGCGAAGATCGTTTCTCTTGGCATAAAGGATACTCCCGGCATCGAATGGCCTTGTTGAAGCATCGGCAAATCGGGCCCCCGGCTCAAACGCCTCTTTACTTTTTCCTCATGCGATTGCTTAATATGGGACGATGTATGGAGACCCGCGAAGGGTTCGTGGAACCACGTTTCGATGGATCGAAAGGCCGACGATGAAAAGACTGCTGTTGCTGGGGGTGTTGTTATCGGGAGTTGTCCTGACGGGCTGTCAGACCAAGCGGGCCGCGACCAGGCCGCAGTATGACCGTCCCTTGCCGCCGGGGCAGTTGGCGCTCCGCAAGATCGAAGACCCGAGCAAGTATCCCGATTTCACAGGCGGCTGGCGCGACCTGGACACCCTCAAGGCCGCGATCCGCAGCAGCCTCAACTACCTGTCCAAGGCCTCGAGCAAGCAATACTACCCCTACGGCGAGATCACGCACGAGCAGGCCGTCGCGAGCTTGCAGGCGTTCCTCACGCTGCTGGATTCCGGGGCCAAGGCCGACGAGATCAACGTCCTGATCAAGGCCGACTACGAGGTCTATGAGTCCGTCGGCTGCGACGACCAGGGCACGGTGCTGTTCACAGGGTACTACACGCCCATCTTCAACGGCTCGTACGAGCAAACAGCTCAGTTCAGGTACCCCCTGTACAAGGCGCCGTCGGACCTGGTCAAGGACGCCGACGGCCAGACGCTCGGCCGCCGCTGGGCCGACGGCAAGCTCTCGCCGTATCCGACCCGGGCCGAGATCGAGACCTCGGGCATGCTCAAGGGCCAGGAACTCGTCTGGCTGAGCGATCCCTTCGAGACCTACATCGCCCACGTGCAGGGCTCCGCGAAGGTGCGGCTGCCCGACGGCCAGATCATCACGGTCGGTTACGCGGCCAACAACGGCCACGACTATGCGAGCGTCGCCGCCAAGCTCGTCTCGGACGGCAAAATCGCCGCGGACCACATCAGCCTGGCGGCCATGATCGAGTACTTCAAGGCCCACCCCGATGAAGTGACCGCCT
>JBDKUU010000613.1:0-3363 GCA_039679525.1 Phycisphaerales bacterium
TCTCCTTGCCGACGAACTCGTCGGAGCCCGCGTCGCCCAGCGACTCGGTCGCCAGGAGTTGCTCGTCGATCAGAATGTCGAACGTGCGGGGCCCGTGTTCGCGGCCCCAGTACGTGCAGCGGAGGACCAGCGGCCGCTCGTCCGACAGGGCCAGGCGATAACTGAACCAGCCGCCGGGGCCGGCGTCGCGCCATCGCGTGGTCATCCGCCGGCCGTACGCGCCGAAGCCGGTGTTGGTGTTCTTGCCGGCCAGGGCGTGGGCTCCTTCCGAGTCCTCATCGCCGATCAACACTCCGTCCACTGTGCGGGCCTTGAGCTCCGCGCGCTGACGGGCCTCGGCCGCCATCTGCTGGCGTTCCTGGCGCAGGGCCTCGGGCGACATCCGCCGCCAGTACACGGCGTATCGCTGGAAGTGGTTCTCGAAGAATGGAATGATGCCGACATTGTTAGGCTCCAGCCCGACGGTGCGAAAGTGCAGGGGCTTGCCGTCCACCGGTCGGATGTGCGAAAGGACGGATGTCACGTCCTCATCCACGAAGGTCGGCGTCTCGGCCTCGGGGATGAACTTCCGCGGCACGGTTGTTTCGATCTGCCAGAAGTCCCGGCGGGTCAGGCCGCCCGTGCGGCCGAGTTCGCCGGACAGGACGATCGGGCCGCACAACAGGGCCACGTACCGATCGTTGCCGGGCAGGGTTTCGACGTTCAAGGTCATCGGCAGCTCGACGCGCAGGACGTCGCCATCGTCCCACGCGCGTTCGACGACGGCGTAGGTCCCGTGACGCGACTCGTTCGGCAGGGGCCGGCCATTCAATGTCAGGCCCAGCTTGCCATCGGGGACCCAGGCGGGGTGCCGCACGCGGAGGGCGAACTTTACGCCGGGCTTCTGCGTCCGAATCGTCAACGTCGTCGCGGCTTCGTACGGGAACCGCGTGGCCTGGCGGATCGTGACGCCCCGCGCGGCCCAGTTCACCTCGGACGCCGCGAACAACTGCACGTCGATCGCGCGGTCGTCCGGCGAATGCGTGTAGATCATCTGCCCGTATTTGCCGGGGACTTCGAGTCCCGTGCCGACACAGCACCACATCGAATCGAACTCATCGGCGTAGACGCGGTACGCCCCCGGGAACATCGGCGTGTAGTAGACCGCCATCGCCCGCTCATTGTCGTGGGCGGACAGGATGTGATTGAACAGCACCCGCTCGTAGAAGTCCATCATGCGGGCCGATGGGTCCGTGACATACAGGGCCTCGGTCAGGCGGAGCATGTTCACGGAGTTGCACGACTCCGGACCCGCCGGGGCGTGCAGGGCGTTGGTGAAGTCGTTGGGATCGAAGAAGTGCTCGCTCGCGCTATTGCCGCCGATCACCCACGAACGCCGCGTGACCACGTCGTTCCAGAAGTTCATCGCGGCCCGGTGCAGCCGGTCCTGGCCTGTGACGCGGTAGATTCGTTCGAAGCCCGTGTACTTGGGGATGTTCGAATTGGCGTGGAAATGCGTGAGGAAATCGCCCCGGCCCTCGGCCAGCGGCGCCAGCATCCGCTCGTGACAGAGCCGCTTCGCCCAGGCGAGGTACTTGTCCTGACCTGAGACCGCGTAGGCGTCCACGTACGATTCGTGCAGGGAGCCGTGCTCGCACTGGAGCAGGGTCTGCAACTGGGCGTCGTCCAGCTTGTCCACGATCTCGCCGCCGAACCAGTCGGCCAGGCGGAGGAACACCTGCCGGGCCTTGTCGCTGTCGGTCGCCAGGACGATCTGGTAGAGGCCGAGCATCAGCTTGTTCATCGTGTACGTGGGTTCGAACTGGCCGTTGATCTGGTAGCCGTTCCAGGGCAGGCCGTCGATCCGGATGCGGCCGACGGCGATGTCCGCGAACAGCGGCTTTCCGTTGGGGATGGCCAGCATGTAGCCCGATCCGTGCGCCCGCTGCACCTCGGCCAGCTCGTCGACAATGTACTCGAGCCGCTCGCGGAGCACCGTGTCGCCGGTCGCCTGCACGGTCATCGCGGCCCCCGACATGTAGAAGCCCAAGATATGTCCCGGCAGCAGGGGGCTTTCGGACTCCCACCCGCGGTACGGCGGGGCCTTGGGCTCCAGTCCGGCCTCGGACCGGAAGCGGCTCAGGAGCCGATCCGGCTCGAGCTTGAGCAGGTAGGCCCGGTTGAGTTCCTGCTGATCGTGCAGCGGCCCCTCCAGCAGCCGCACGTCGCGCAGAGCGAACAGCTCCGCCCGAATTCGCAGGGGCTGGTTCGATTCCCCGCCCCAGGCGGCCGCGAAAGACAACAAAGACAGGCCCAACATGAGGAACGCAGCCACGACGCGACAGATCTTCATTTCCTTGACCTCCAGCACAGGCAAAATCCAAAGAAGCACATGCGGGATCGTACCGGCGGCCCGGTACAAAGACAAGCGCCGACATCCGTCGCAGAGGTCGCAGCGGTTCGAGGCGGCAGGGTGGGGCTTGCCCCACCGATTCATCTCGAAATCCGAAAAAAGCACCAAGGACCAAAATCCAAAACTCGAAACGGGCCAAGGCCGTCGCCAGCGTTTTGGTCATTGGTGCTTTGAGTTTTGGATGTGTTTCGGATTTCGAATTTCGTGCTTCGGATTTCGACTCCGCAGCGCGTTGTCCAAATCTCTCTGCGGACCTGCTTAATAGACGAGAAACACCCAGACGATCACAGGAAACGTGAGGGCGATGGGGCCGGCGATGACCACGGCGGACAGGGCCTTGGGCATATTGAAGCCGAAGGCGATGCAGTCGGCGCAGAGCCATGCGCCGACAACGAACGCCGCCACGATGCCCTTCCATCGCCGGGCCGTCGCCTTTGCCTTTTCCTCCTGGGAAACGGGCACACACAGGTCGAGCATCCAGGGCATCTTGTACATCACCGCCGTACACGCCGCGAAGAAGGCGACTGCCACGATCGTTTTGATAATCACGGTGAACCTCCCGCTGGAGACAGTCCATGTTCAACCAGCCGAAACGGATGCAGCGACCGGCGTTCGTTCGAATTAAAGGTGTCAGGTACTTTTTCTGGGGCGGCCCCTGGGCCGAAGCGTGGATTCCAGCTTCAATCGCAATACCGCCGCCTCGGTCCAAGCCGCATCGCCGAACGGGCAGCCGCGACGGATGCTGTTGCCGATCGCCTCGACGTCCGCCTGTCCGAATGCCCCATGGACCAGCCTTGCCCAATTCGACGGCAGTTCCACCGGCCCCTCGTTCACGGCGACCGCCGATTCCCGCCCCCGCCGCACAGCGAAACTCGACCACGGCCACGCATCCGCCTGCCGCACCAGTCCGGCCCGCAGGGGATTGGCCTCGATGTATCGCAGGACATTCAGATAGTGCGGATCGCTCTGCA
>JBDKUU010000614.1:0-2495 GCA_039679525.1 Phycisphaerales bacterium
ACCCCGCGGCCTGATACCGGCTCAGGAGCAGCCCATTGCCGCAGCCGATGTCCAGCACGGTCTTGCCCGGGAAGCGACCCACCAGCCAGTCGAACCACGCCCTGTCGAAGGCGCTCTGGATCCGGCGGTAGATGTCTTTCTCCTCCTCGCCGCACCGGTTCGCCGCCGCGATCTCAGCGTCCGACGCCCCCGCGTAGACGAACCCGCAGTTCCGGCACTTGACCAGACGAACCTTGCCGTTGATCCCCGCGGGATCCGAGCCGCCGG
Source organism: Phycisphaerales bacterium (assembly GCA_039679525.1). Taxonomy (GTDB): domain Bacteria; phylum Planctomycetota; class Phycisphaerae; order Sedimentisphaerales; family Anaerobacaceae; genus PLanc-01. The sequence continues at coordinate 268 of JBDKUU010000614.1, forward strand.
AACACAGGGGGCACCGCTTCAAATCATCGCCTGCAACCATTCTTCGCTTTCTGCTTCAATCTGCGTCGTCAACAGTAGGAATCCCGGCCTTGAGCCTCACCTCGACCATCATACCCGAACAAGCCGAATGAACAAGCCCCAACGCAACGGCCGGGCAACGCGTAGGGTGGGGCTTGCCCCACCATCACGCCATCGATGCGAAGAAGGCGGTGGGGCAAGTCCCACCCTGCGACTCGGTTTGTAGTGACGCCGCAAGGCGTTATCTTCCGCTCCTACGCCTCGCAGAACATCAGAAGAGAAGATATGCCCTGGCTACAAGCGGGCCGCCCTCGATTCTCCACACGCCTGAGTTCTTCCACAGAACTCGGAAAGTAAAGGAAAAGAGACCTCGACGAGCGAATCACCCCTTTTCCATACGTCTTTGCATGTTGCCCTTTACTTTTTGCGGCCGGGGATTGACTTGTCGCGAGTCCCGTGGTAAGAAATGCACCGCTGGTGAGGCCATGGAGAAGTGTGATGGTTGATTTTTGATTGTTGATTTGGGCCCGGCGCCGGTGGTTTCCTCTGAAATCGACAATCAAACATCTACAATCACAAATGGGATGTCCCGCCTCCGCCCGTGACGTGATTTTTTGGCAAGGCCCGCAGTTTTTTGGTACACTCATGCTCATGACAAAGAAAGCCAAGACGACCTGGAACGGTTTCTCCCTGCGACCCCGGAAGGAAATGCCTGAAGGGCTCTGGATGAAGTGCCCGAGCTGCGAGCACATGCTGTACCGCAGCGCCGTCGAGCGCAACTTCAACGTCTGTCCGGAGTGCGACTACCACTTCCGCGTCGGGGCCCTGACCCGCATCGAGTACCTGGCGGACGAAGGGACGTTTCAGGCCGTATACGGCGATCTGACCACCGGCGACCCCCTGGATTTCAAGTACCGCGGGACCACCTATAAGCAGCGCGTCGAGGACGACCAGAAGAAGTCCGGCCTGAACGAGGCCATCCTCATCGGCAAGGCTTTCATCAAGGGCCGAGGCGTGGTCCTGGCCGTCATGGAGCCCAACTTCCTCATGGGCTCGATGGGCGCTGTCGTCGGCGAGAAGTTCTGCCTGGCCGTGGACAAGGCCATGGATGAATCGCTGCCGCTGGTCGTCGTGAGCTGCTCCGGCGGGGCCCGCATGCACGAGGGCGTCGTCTCCCTGGGCCAGATGGCCAAAACCTCCGCCGCCCTGGCCCGCCTGGACGAGACCAAGGGCCTGTTCATCTCCGTCCTGGCCGACCCCACCACCGGCGGCGTCACCGCCAGCTTCGCCATGCTGGGCGACGTGATCATCGCGGAGCCCAAGGCCCTGATCGGCTTCGCCGGCCCCAGGACGATCGCCGAGACGATCAAGGTCGAGCTGCCCGACGGCTTCCAGACGGCCGAGTTCATGCTCGAGCACGGCTTCGTCGACAGCATCGTCCACCGCAAGGACCTGAGAAGCGAAATCGCCCGCATCATCGACTACACGCAGAAGTGATCTCGCTACAGGGAACGGAGTCCGGATTTACTCACGCAGGGACGCTGTGACGCAGTGCAGAAAGGAAACCAAAGAGCCCGCCGGATTCCCCAGGCAAGGTTCCACTTTCCTGCGTTCCCCCCTTCTTACCTTCTCTCTTCTCTGCGTCCCTGCGTCTCTGCGTGAGATACAACTTCTTTCTGCCCAAGGCGTTACATTCATCCGCCCCGGACTTCGCGTCTTCGTGAAAGCGGAAGGCCTTCGGCCGGGAGTGATTGTGTTTAACGCTTAGCAGGGTACCGACGGGGATATTCGGCCTGCCGCGGCTGCCGCCCCGTCTCCGTCAGTACGACAAATGCGATGGACACCCACTCTCGACTGTTAATCGACAACTCCTTTTGGAACGGGGTTCATGGGTTGCCTTAAGGGGCTTCGGCTTCCAGACCGCTCGACAGCCGCCAGGATCGTCACCGACGCTGTCCCCGTGTGAGAATTTACCGGGAGTCGGTTTATCTGCCGGAACAGATGGCCTGCCCGGCGCATCTTCTGTCATGATAGGAGGTAGACCGGGCATGGTAGGTGCATGGCTTCCCATCCGGTTCTACAGCATCCCTCAGGCGAAGGAGAGGCGAAAATGGAGAGGCAAAGGCGATTTCACTCCGCAGTTCCCGCACGCACTGTGCAAACAGGATTCGCTCTGCTGCTGATTACGGGCATTCTATGCCCGGCGATGC
>JBDKUU010000615.1:0-3022 GCA_039679525.1 Phycisphaerales bacterium
TGCTTCGCCGACATTTCGAAATGCAGGACGCTTCTGGGCTACGAGCCTCAGACGCATCTGGAGGAGGGGCTTGCGGAGCTGGCCGACTGGCTCGACGGGCAGATCGCCATCGACCGCGTGGACCAGGCGACGCGCGAGCTCGAGAGAAGAGGGCTGACGCTATGACGGGACCGAGCGAAACACGACCCGTGCTGATCACCGGCGGCGCCGGTTTCATCGGGTCCAACCTCGCGGAGCGGCTATTGAGCGGGGGGACGCCGGTCCTGATCCTGGACAACTTGTCGCGCAAGGGGACCGAACGAAACTTGCGGGACCTGTGCGACACGTACGGCGACCTCGTCGAGCCGCACGCGAACGACGTCCGGGATCGTCGCGTTGTCGAAGAACTGATCGCCCGCAGCAGAAGCGTTTTTCATTTCGCGGCCCAGGTTGCGGTGACCACGAGCCTGGCGGACCCCGTCGAGGACTTCGAATCGAATCTCGTGGGGACGCTGAACGTCCTGGAGGCGATTCGCAAGCAAAGCCCCGCGCCGCCGCTGTTGTTCACCTCGACCAACAAGGTGTACGGGAATCTGCACGATATCGAGCTGGCTCGCTCGCACGATCGGTACGTGCCCCTGGACTATGAGACGCAGATGCACGGAATCGGCGAGTCCAGGCCGCTGGATTTCCACAGTCCTTACGGCTGCTCGAAAGGCGCCGCGGATCAGTACGTGCTGGACTACGCCCGCATGTATGGCCTGCCGGCGACGGTCTTTCGCATGAGCTGCATCTACGGCCGGCGGCAACTCGGGACCGAGGACCAGGGCTGGGTCGCCCACTTCGCACTTCGGATTCTCCGCGATCAGGGCCTCACGATCTACGGCGACGGACGGCAGGTCCGCGACATTCTGTACGTCGACGATCTGATCGACGCGATGCTCCTGGCGATGGACGACATCGACCTGACGGCGGGCAAGGCGTTCAATATCGGCGGGGGGCCGGAGAACGCCGTGAGTCTGCTGGAGGTCATCCGCCATCTGGCGGAGCTGTCGCAGGCCGAGCCGGAAATCCGCTACGATGTGTGGCGCAAAGGCGACCAGCCGTACTACGTCTCTGACACGCGGCGTTTCACCGAGACGACCGGCTGGACGCCGCAGATCCCTGTCGAGCAGGGCATTTCGCAGCTCCATCATTGGCTTCTCGACGGCGTGCGGCCGGATGTGTCGAGGGTAAGGGAATGAACACCGTGACATCATCTTCCACTTCGGTGGCCGAAACGTCCCCGAGAGTCTCCGGGCGGAGCACGATGATGGCCGCCGTGATCGACGCTCCCCGATCGATGGACCTGCGTTCCATCGCTTTGCCCGAGCCGGGCCCCGACCAGGTCCGGATTCGGCTCGAAGGGTGCGGCGTCTGCGCGTCGAATCTGCCTGTGTGGCAGGGGCGGCCCTGGTTCAAGTATCCGGTCGAGGCGGGGGCTCCGGGGCACGAGGCCTGGGGTCGAATCGACGCGGCGGGCAGGGACGTGCGCCATCTTCAACCGGGCGATCGCGTGGCGGCGCTGTCCTATCACGCCTATGCGCAGTACGACCTGGCCTCGGCGGACAGCGTGGCGGCGCTGCCGAAGGAATTGGACGACGCGCCGTTCCCGGCCGAGCCGTTGGCGTGCGCGGTCAACGCGTTTCGTCGAGCCGGCGTCGCCGCCGATTCGAAGGTCGCCATCGTCGGCGTCGGCTTCCTTGGCGCCTTGCTCACCTGCCTGGCTTCGCGAGCGAAGGCGGAGGTGATCGCCATCTCCCGCCGGCCGTTCGCGCTGGCCATGGCCCGGCGGTGCGGCGCAGCTCATGTCATCGAGATGCGCGATCATCAGGCGATCATCGACGAGGTCAAAGGCCTCACCGGTGGCCAAGGCTGCGACGTCGTTATCGAGGCCGTCGGAGCGCAGTGGCCCCTGGATCTTGCCACGGAACTGACCGCAGTTCGCGGCCGGCTCGTGATCGCGGGCTATCATCAGGACGGCCCTCGCCAGGTCAACATGCAGACCTGGAACTGGAAGGGACTCGACGTCGTCAACGCGCACGAGCTGGACCCGCGGATGAACACCGAGGGCATGAAGCAGGCGATTGCCATGGCGGCCCTCGGGACATTTCCCCTGCGCGACCTCCTGACTCACAGCTATTCCCTCGACGGTCTCCCCCGGGCGATGCAGGACATGGAGGAACGTCCCGAGGGGTTCTTGAAAGGTTGGATACGGTATGACTGAGACGGTGCTGCAGGAAGGGACGCAGCGGACGGCCGAATCGGCCGTGGCTTTGCCTCGGCTGGGTTTCGCGGGCGTGGGCTGGATCGGACGCAATCGACTCCAGGCCCTGGTCGACAGCGGCATGGTCGAGATCGCCGCGGTGGTGGATCCCGACGAAGCCTGCGTTCAGGCATGTCAGGAGATCGCTCCGGAGATGCATGTGTGCAGCGAATTCGACGCATTGCTGGCGCAAGACCTCGATGCGATCGTGATCGCGACGCCCAGCGCCCTGCACGCGGAGCAGGCCATCGCAGCCTTCAATCGCGGACTCGCGGTGTTCTGTCAAAAGCCACTGGGCAGGAACGCCGCCGAAGTGCGAGGCGTCGTGCAGGCCGCCCGCCGGGCCGATCGGTTGCTCGGCGTCGATCTGTCCTATCGCTGGACGCGTGCGGCGTCGACCGTGCGAAACACGGTCCTCTCCGGCCGCATCGGCAGAGTGTTCAACGTCGAGCTGACGTTCTTCAACGCGTATGGGCCGAACAAGCCCTGGTTCTACGATCTGCGCCTGGCCGGCGGCGGCTGCGTCATCGATCTGGGCGTTCACCTGGTCGACCTGGCCCTGTGGACGATGGGGTTTCCCGAGATCGTCGAGACCCACAGCCGGCTGTACAACAAGGGCGTGCCGCTCAAGCGAAACAGCGCGGCTGTCGAGGACTTCGCGACCGCCCAACTCCACACGGCGGACAACGCGACGCTCACTCTCCAATGCTCGTGGAACCTGCATGCCGGCTGCGACGC
>JBDKUU010000616.1:0-3097 GCA_039679525.1 Phycisphaerales bacterium
GAACAACACGAACGCCAGAATGCTGTTCGTGACTGGGTTCCTCGACACCGGGTATACGACGGGTTTCTCGCCGGCGCGGGTGCTCACCTGGACCAGGTTCTCCGTCTTGCGGATGTAGGACTTGAGATAGTCGGAGACCGTGTCTTCCTTGCAGGCCAACAACTGCTCGCCGAGGAAGGTCAGGAACTGTTGGACGGTGTAGTCGGTCAGCAGACTCCCTTCGATCTGCTTGAGCTGGCGATTGTTGAGGTCCAGAACCTTGAGGTAGAACGCGTACTTCTCGGTGTCGCTGGTCAGCGTCTCCTGCAAGTCGATGATTCGGGAGTGGACGGCGAGGATCTGGTTGGGCAGGGGCAGGAACTCGCTGCTTTTCTCGACGTCCGTAAACTGCAGCACGATGTTGTTCTGGGACGTCTGCGTCGCGGCCCCGTCCACGCTCTTGAGCTTCTGGAGCTTGGCCTGCTCCATCTGCAAGTCCACGGTCAGGGTGAACCGGTTGTCCTCGACCTGGGCCGCGAGGGTCTGATATCGCTGGATGGATTCCTTCAATTCGTTCCGGATGTCGTAGACGGGCAGAACGCTCTCGACGTTGTCCGTGATGATCGCCCCGGCCTTGAGCACCTGCTGGTACGAGTCTCCGATGACTTTGACGGACAGGAGCCGGGACTGGAAGGCGCTGATCTGGGCGGACGTCGTCGGATCGGTGGTCTGGAGGCGTTTCGGGTACATCGGCGAGACTTCGAACCGGATCAGCTTGCCGAAGGACTGCCGCACCCGGGCCTTGTCCAGCTTCCCGGCGTAGTCCGCCAAGCCCTGCTCGCGCAGACGCCGAATGATCTTGTCGAGATTCTCCTGGCTGTAGAACCGCTGTAAGAGCACGGTGTGCTGGCTTTCGGAGAGCTGCCGCTCGTAGACGAACGTCGCGTTGTACTTGGGGGGCCACAGGGACAGCAGCAGCGCGACCGCCCCGGCGGGCGCCACAGACAACGCCGCGATCATGAGCCTGTTCATCCACAGCAGGTGGAGATACCGGAAAATCGCCGGGCCATCCGACGCGGCCGCCGGCGACCCGCCAGAGGCCTCATTCGGATTTGAGGTTGTCATTCGCGTATCACTCATGGGAAGCAGACACTATAGCCGCGGGACGAGTCCCTGTCAACGGCCTGCAATTCCCTGCTTTCGCGGGGTGAATATCGAGCGAATCCGGCGATTCCGCTCAACAGGCCGTTGTGCCGAGCCGATACTTGGGGCGATGCGTGAAAGACCCCCGCGCGGCGCGTCGATGTCGCATGCGGGGCCGATAATAGGGCGGCGAAAAGCGGTGCTGCATCGAGAATGGACGGATTGTGCCGCGACGTCGACCTCCCGTGAAAGGGCCATAGCGGTGGACCGGAATGTCGATGGCAAGGCCGCATTTGCGGACGTCGCCCCTCAGAAGGATGCGTCCCGACCCGTGCTTGGGCCACGCGGCCTGGCCCACGCAGGTTGCGGCCATGTGGCTCGCAGCAAAGGACTTGCACGGTTGCGGACTCTCACGCGGCCATTGACAGACCCTGGATGGGGTGTTAACATGGGTAAGATAGCAAAGAAGGGGTGTGGCGAAAGGAATTCTCCGGCGCCGGCCCGGGCGGTCTCTCCTCGACCTTTCGTGGGAGACAGCGGCTTGCTCCAAGGGGCACGGCGCGACACCACAGGACGTTTTCCACAGTTTGACCTCCGGGCTGCCGGCGGGCTTTTGCTCTGCGCGGCCGGACCGGACGAACAGTAAGGATACCTCAATATGATGGGATCAAGCATCTGGGTGGGCTCGACTATGAAAACTGACGTTCGACGCACGACCTCGGGACGAATCGCGGTTGCCGCCTTCCTGTTGATGATGGCCGCCGCGGGCGTCGCCTCGGCCAAGTCCATGTACGTGGTCGCCAGGATCATCAACTTCGACGCGCCGATTCCGGTTCACGTGTACGACATCGGCGCCGACGGCCTGGTGACCTATCAGACCGAATTCGGCACGCCGTTCATCGGGGCCGGCATGGTCGGCATCTGCATGGATTCGGATACCGGATATCTCTTCCACACCTACGAGGAGTCCGGATTCATCCTGGTGACCACCGCCAGCACGCTCCAGCAGAGGGCCATCCTGAATATCCCGGGCGCCAAGAACCCGGCCGGCTGCGTGTACGACCACCAGAAGCGGCTCCTGTACATCGCCGAGTGCGGCGTCGACAAACTGCACGTTCTGAACTGGAACTCCCTCACCGGCAAGACCACGCCGGTCGTGGGATCGCCGTTCACTCTCGAAGGCGCGTCGATCTTCGGCATCGCTCTGGACGAATACAGCGACCTGCTGTACGTCGCCAGCCCGAGCCAGGGAATCAGCGTCTACAGCACCTACGACGGGAGTCTGGTCCGCACGGAACTGGCCGAAGCGATCGCCATCAGCATCGCGGTCGACCCCGACAGGGACTACCTCTACTACGGCGGCGGCTTCGCGGACAACTACAACCTGACCCGCCGTAGGATCTCCACCTGGGAGAAGAAGGAGGTCGAGGTCGACCCGAACGCCGGCGTCCTGGGCCTGGGAGTCGATCCGGACACGGGACTGGTCTACATCACCACCGGCCGTGACAACCGGCCCAGCAACAAGGACCTGATGGTCTACAACTCCGAGCTGGAGCTGCTCCAGACGATCAAAGACATCGGCCGGCCCACCGGCCTGGCCATTCCGTACCACAATACGAGCTTCAACCCCATGCACCTGGCCAAGACTGTCAAGAATCCGCTGGGGGGCAAGGCCAATGGCGACGGGCTGTTCTACGTCGTCGTCGGGGACCTCGTGACGTACAGTATCAGCTTCGACGACGGCGGCCTCAACCCGGCCGAAGTGTCCGTAGTCGACTCGCTGCCGGCGGAAGTGGCTTTCGTCAGCGCCACCGGCGAGGGCACGTACGCCCGATACGACGAGGCCTCTCATGCCGTGACCTGGACGAATCCGCCGATGACCTCAGGCGTGACCTCGACCCTGGAGGTCGTCTGCCGGGTCAAGCCGGGCACGCAGGCCGGTCAGATCATCACCAACCGCGTCACCATCGACAGC
>JBDKUU010000617.1:0-2851 GCA_039679525.1 Phycisphaerales bacterium
CTCTACGACGGGCCGATGTTCCATGTGCCCCGGGCCGACATCAAGAATTGTCCCGGCCGCTGCCTCCGCATGGTGGATCTGCGTCCCTGCCCCGTCCGGTGCGGATGCGCCTTCGTGCGGGAGATCATCCACCTCATCGATCACTGGCCCAAGCAGGCGGAAGCCGACGACATGCGGACCTCGCCTCTGGGGTTGCCCACGCAGCAATCGGTTTCCACGGTCGTCCGCCGGCCCGCGACGGCAACGTCCCTGTAGGGTGCATGATCGCTTCTGCACGCCCGCGGGGGTCCGTGGCCCCGTAGACCTATCGCGTCTGTCAGCCTCCCCTGTGCAGGCGTCTGGACACACAATGGCGTCGCGATCTCAGCGGCGGCAAAGAGAGCACGCCCGAAGCGGTCGTGGGAAGGACATTTTGCGCTTTGCGCCAATAGCATGAACCCCAAGAAGGCCGGGGACCTCGATCGGTGCGCAAGACGATGCGCAGCATCGTTCCCATGCGGAAGCGTCGGCGCTTGCCGAATTCTCCCGCAATCGGTAGACTCTCGGGGTCGGCACATTAGACAAGACGGGGCAAGTGCGCCCGTTTGCGACGGGCCTCAATAGATGCCGACCTGACGCGGATCTCCACGGTCTGGAGGCAGACGATGCGAATTCTCATCACGGCGGGGGGCACCCGCGAGTACATCGACCCGGTGCGGTTCATTTCCAACGCCAGCAGCGGACGGATGGGCTACGCCCTCGCCCGGGCGGCGTTGAAGGCCGGCCACGAGGTCACGTTGATCACGGCCCCGACCTTGCTGAAGCCGCCGGCGGACGCCACGGTCGTTCCGGTCGAGAGCGCCGCCGAGATGTTCGAAGCGGTGAAGGAACGGTTTCCAAAGTGCGACTGCCTCATCATGGCCGCCGCGGTTTCAGACTACACGCCGGCCAAGCCCTCCAGGACGAAGCTCAAGAAGCAGGCCACAAAGCTCACGCTCGAACTCAAACCCACGCCGGACATCCTCAAGTGGGCCGGCAAACTCAACGCCGGGCAGCGTGCCACGGGTCGCGGATCACGAATCCTCGTCGGCTTCGCCCTGGAAGACCGCGACCTGCGAGCCAACGCCGAACGGAAGCTCCGTGAGAAGCGCCTCGACATGATCATCGCCAACGCGCCCAGCGCGATCGGAGCCGAACGGTCGACGGTGCACATCAAGATTCGAGACGCCGAGTGGATCGAAGTGGCCGACAGGCACAAGGCCGCAACCGCCGGCCGGATCATCGCCTTGATCGAACGCCACGTCCGCCAAATGAGCCTGTAGTCCTTGGTTCATTGACGTGGGCGTCATGTTTGCGCTTGCGTAAACATGCGATCGCGTCGGATGTCAACATGGCTGCGAGGCGTAGCCATGGCGCCCGGCTCGGTAGCCACCGCTCCTTCCCCGAAGCCTGTTGAAGGAGCCCACTCCATTCTGTACAATGGAGTCATGACGACCAAAGAGATTGCGATGAAAACCATCGAACAGCTTCCCGAGGATGCCTCTTGGGAGGATATCCAGGAACGGATCAACTTCGTCGCGGGTGTCCGAAAAGGCCTTCAGGAGCTGGACGAGGGCCAGGGGATTCCTCACGACAAGGTCCGGGAGGAATTCGCTGAATGGCTTTCGATTTGAGATGGGCTCCTGCCGCCCGGCTGGATCTCAAAGATCTTGCTGCCTATATCGCGGAATCGCGACCTGAAGCCTCCGCGCACTTCGTCTCACAGGTGTTCCGCAGCGTCGAGCGTCTCCGCGATCTTCCGGAGTCCGGCACGCGCCGATGTCGTCGAAATCCGAAATTCGAAGCACGAAATCCGAAACAAGCACGAATGACCGAAACCCAAATTTTGAAACGGCACATTCGACGGGCGGCAGCGTTTCGGTCATTCGAGTTTTCGTAATTTGGATTTGTTTCGGATTTCGAGTTTCGTGCTTCGAATTTCGACTCGGACCCGCCCTGTCGAAACGATTCTGCGGACCTGCTTAGCAGTTTATGTCGTGGCGGGCAGGTCGGGGAAGGCCTGGATGACCGCGGCGTTGACGAGTCTGTGGTCGGCCATGTTGATGGCGGCGGCGCGGCCGGCGTTGAGGGCCGCGAAGGGCCGCACCCCTTGTGAGGCGAGCTGGCGGACGTAGGGGAGCGTCGCGTTGCACAAGGCGAGCGTCGAAGTCCGGCTCACCGCGCCGGGGATGTTCGTCACGCAATAGTGGACCACGCCGTCGACGAGGTAGATCGGATCGCTGTGCGTCGTGGGCCGGGAGGTCTCCGCGCATCCGCCCTGGTCGATGGAGACGTCGACGATGACGCTGCCGGGCTTCATGCGGGTCACGAGCGATCGCGGCAGCAGGACCGGGGCCCGGCTGCCGGGGATCAGGACCGCCCCGATCACCAGATCCGCGGACGCCGTGTAGTCCGCGACGGTGTGCGGGTCCGAGTAGATCGTCGTCACGTTGGCCGGCATCACTTCGTCGAGGTAGCGGAGGCGATCCAGATTGATGTCCATGAGGGTCACGTTCGCAGCCAGACCTGCGGCCATGCGGGCGGCGTTGGTGCCGACGACTCCGCCGCCGAGGACGACGACGTTGGCCGGGGCCACGCCGGGGACGCCGCCGAGCAGAATGCCCTGTCCCATCATCGGCCGCTCGAGGTACTTCGCCCCTTCCTGGATGGACATGCGGCCGGCGATCTCGCTCATGGGGGTCAGCAGGGGCAGCCGGCCCTCGGCGTCGCGGAGGGTCTCGTAGGCCACCGCCGTGATGCCCGCCTGAAGGCAGCCGAGCGTCAGCTCCCGCGAGGCGGCGAAATGGAAGTAGCAGAACAGGATCTGGCCGGG
>JBDKUU010000618.1:0-3259 GCA_039679525.1 Phycisphaerales bacterium
CGAAATTCGAAATCCGAAACAAATCCAAATGACGAAAAACCCTAATGACCGAAACGCTGCCGCCTGTCGGACTGTCCAAAGACCTCAGCGGACCTGCTTAGCGGGGGCGTTTCGATCGAATCCACGATTTGAGTTTGCTCACGGACAGCGTATTGAGAACGTCGGCTTTCGCAGCCCAACCCCGCCCGGCGGTGGCCACGCCGAACGGCATCTGAGCGAGGCTGCCGGGGCTGTGGGAGTCGGTCCCGATGGCAAGCTTGACGCCGGCCTCGACAGCCATTCGGCAGTGGATGTCCTTGAGGTCCAGCCGGGACGGATCGGCATTGACCTCCAGGGCGGTGCCCGTCTGGGCGGCGTGCTCGATCACCGCGGGTATGTCCAGGTCCATCGCCTCCCGATGGCCGAGGACCCGCCCGGTCGGATGGCCGATGCAGGCGACATAGGGATTGTCCATCGCCTTGAGCGTGCGGCTCGTGACCCTCTCGCGGGCCGCGCCCAGCGCCGAATGGATCGACGCGACGACCCAATCGAGGTCCGACAACAGCTTGTCGTCGAAATCGAGCTGCCCCTCCGCAAGGATGTCCACCTCCGCCCCGGCCAGTAGGGTGATTCCCTTGAGTTTCGCGTTGATCCGGTGGATCTGCTCGATCTGCTTGGCGAGCCGCGCGGGCGACTGGCCGTTCGCGATCGTCGTGGATTGCGAGTGGTCGGTAATGCAGAGGAACTCGTAGCCGAGGTCTTTGGCGGCTTGGGCCATTTCCTCGATCGTGGCGATGCCGTCGGTGGCGTTCGTGTGGGCGTGGAAATCGCCCCGGACGTCGTCCAGGCGGATGAGTTTGGGCAGCGAGTGTCTCTTCGCAGCTTCAACCTCGCCGCGATCTTCCCGCAGCAGCGGGTCGACGAACTCCAGCCCCAGTTTCTTGTAGATGCCTTCCTCGACCTCTCCGGCGACCCTTTTTTCGCCGTCGAACAGTCCGTACTCGTTGAGCTTGAGTCCGGCCTTCACGGCCAGTTCCCGCAGGCGGACGTTGTGGGCCTTGGAGCCGGTGAAGTATTGAGACGCCGCCCCGAAACTCTCGGGCGGCACGACTCGCACGTCGACTTGGACGGGCGTGCTGTCCGTGCGGATGAGGACGGAGGCCTTCGTTTCCCCGGCGCCGAGGATGCGTTCGACGAAGGGAGCTTTCGAGAAGGATTCGAGTATCTGTTCCGCGGACTGCCCGCCCTCACCCGCGTTGCCGGTCGTCACGAGAATATCCACGTCGCCCACAGTCTCGGCGCAGCGGCGGACGGAGCCCGCCTGTTGGATTCGCTCGATGCCGGGAAGCTCCTGCAACCAGTCGATGACAACCTGCGCGGCGGCGATCGCCTGGTCGAGGCGGATGCGGCCCGTGGACTTCTCCAGGAATTCGATGCCTTTGCGAATCGCGGCGGCCTTCTTGGCTCCGAATCCGGGCAGGGTCTCGACCAGACCGTCGTCCAAAGCCTTCCGGAGATCGGCGATACTCTGGATGTGCAGCTCGCGGTAGAACGTCTTGACCGTTTTGGGCCCGACGCCGGGGATGGCGAGCAGCTCCAACAGTGCGGTCGGGATCTTGGTCAGAAGATCCTGATGGGCCGCGATCTTTCCGGTCTTGACGAATTCCTCGATCTTCGCCAGCGTGGACTTGCCGATGCCGGGGGTCTCCGCGAGGGCTCCGCTTTCGAGGAGGACTGCCGCGTCGGCAGGCATCTCGCTGATGACCCGCGATGCCGTGCGGTAGCTGTTGATGCGGAACTTGTCCTCGCCGAGGATTTCCATCACGTCGGCCATTTGGCCGAAGACAGCACTGAGCGTTGCGTTTTCCATGGCGCGATTATACTCGTCCGCGCGTGGATGCGGAATTCACAGAATTCGCTGACGAGGCGGATCAGTCCAATCGTTTGTAATGCTCGGCCTCACGATTGGACAGCCGGCTCTGCTCGATCAAGGTCCGGATCTGCCGGACGTCCACGTCGCGGGGTTTGCCGCCGGACTCGACGGTCGAGACGGACTCCGGCAAGACCTCCGGCAGAGCGTAGCGAAGCCGGCTCAGGGAAAGCCCGGAGATGAGCAAGCCAAGCAGAACCGCCGCGACGAAGAGGGGCCTCTTGAGGCCCATTTGAGATCTCAGATCTGAGATTTCAAATCTCTTCGGATGACGGCAGCGGTCGCAGTAGAGGCAGTCGAGATGGTCCGTGGCCGTCAGGCCGAACTCGCATTGGCCGAATCGTTTGGCGGGGATCAATCGTCTCAAGAGTCGAACCCGATTGAGCAGCGACAGGAATGCGCCCGCCGGGCACAGATAGCGACACCAGAAGCGGACGTGAAAGAGCGAGCCGACGAGAATCGCCGCCACGATGCCGAGCGTCAGCAGGGGCCGGCGGGATGGCGTCGCCAGGGCGAAGACCGAGGTGAGCGGATCGGGCCCCAACACGCGACGGTCCCTCGCGAGGAAGAACCCGACGACGAACACGGCGAGCACGATGTACTTGATGAATCGGGTCGCCCGCATCGGATCGCGAGTGGGTGCGGGCCGCAGACGTCGCGGCAGGACGTACCCCAGCAGCTCCTGCGCCGCGCCGAAGGGACAGAGATAGCCGCAATACACATTCCCGAACAACAATACGAGAATCGGCACGCCCGCTGCGAGCAGGAATGCGCCGGTCAATCCCGGCCTCGGAATATCCAGCGACAGAAGAGTGGCGATCTGCTCGGTGGAGTACTGCGTGTTCAGGAGAACGCCGCCGAGGAGTAGGGTCAACGTCAGGACGGCGATTCGTCCCCATACACGAGCCCCCCAGATGACGGCGAAGGCCAGAAGAGTCGTCGCCACGAGGCACAGCGATGCCACATCAACTGCCTTCCCGTCGTGCGTGCCGCCGTGTGAGTCGCTCTTGAGGACCTCGACAGCGAATCGCTGTCCCGACGTTTGGATCGCGGCCAGAATCGCCTCGGAACTGACGGTCGCCCCCGCGACGGCGTTGACGCCGGACAGTGGGAGAGTCCGTCCCTTGAGGGAGTCGAGCCAACCGCGGAGCAGGTCGAGGTAAGACGGCGTCTCGTTGGATCGGACGATGAGCAGATCGACCAGCTTGCCCGCCGCGTCCGTTCGAATGGCGAGATTGAACTTGCCGCCGAAACCACGGACCTCGGGGGCGAAATCGGCCGAGCTGAAGACGTAGCCGACGGGCTTCTGATCGGCGTCGATGAGGTCGACGTATTCGGCGCGTCGGCTCC
>JBDKUU010000619.1:0-2826 GCA_039679525.1 Phycisphaerales bacterium
CGGTCATCGTTTTGTTCAGCCTCATCGGCACGTCTTTTGCCGCCGACGATCAGCAGGCATCGGATCAACACAGCATGATTGGCGTGGCCTCGACGCAGGGCGGTGGTTCCGAACCGGTCGTCTCGCAGGATCACTGGTACCCGCAGGCGGGGCTGGGCATCTTCGTTCATTGGGGCTTGGCGTCCATCCCGGGCAATCTCGACCTGTCCTGGGGTATGATGAAGAACACGCCGTGGGACGCCTCCGCGAAGAACTCCAACAAGCTGACGCCCGCGGCGTACTTCGCGCTGGCCGAGCGGTTCAAACCGACGAATTATCACCCCGACCGGTGGCTCAAGGCGGCCAAGGAGGCCGGCTTCGGCTATGCGGTGCTCACCACACGGCACCATGACGGCTTCGCCCTCTGGCCGAGCAAGCACGGCGATTTCAACACGGGAACGTATCTCGGCGGACGCGACCTCGTCCGCGAGTACGTCGAAGCCTGTCGCCGGCAGGGGCTCAAGGTCGGATTCTATTATTCGCCGCCCGACTGGCACTTCGATCGCCAGTATCGCAGCTTCGGCTACGGATCCAAGGGCACAGCCGAATCGCCGCACCTGGGCCTGGATCACGAGCCGGTCGAGTTGCCCGAGCGACCCGCCGATCTCGATGATCGGTACGTCGCCTACGTCAACGGCCAGATCGAGGAACTGCTGACCTGGTACGGCCCCATCGATTATCTCTGGTTCGACGGCAGCGCGGGACCCAAGGTGCTCAGCATCGAGCAGATCCGCAAGCTTCAGCCGGGGATCATCGTCAACGACCGCCAGCACGGCAAGGGCGACGTCGTGACATCGCATTACGAGTACAACCTGCCGGACGCCCGGCCCGCCGGCTGGTGGGAGCACTGCTTCAGCATGGTCGGCGCCTGGGGCTACACGAAGCCCGAGCATTGTGCCCCGGCGAGTCTGCTGCTCTCGAAGTTGGCCCGAGTCCGAGCCTGGGGCGGCAATGTCCTGGCCAACTACGGCCCCCGGCCCGACGGCGAGATGCCAGACTGCTTCTATGCGTCCGTGGCCGAGATGAAGAACTGGATGGCCCGCAGCGGCGCATCGCTGACCGGCGTGCAACCCGGGCCTTATCCGGACAACTGCAACGTCCCGGTCACCGTCCGCGGGAAAACGTGGTTCGCGCATCTCCTGCCCAAGACCTCGGACGGCCCGGCCTCTGAGAATGCGATCGTGCTCACCGGCGTCGCCCGGCCGAAGAGGGCTGTGATGCTCGCGACGGGAAAGGAACTTGTCGTGAACGCCGCCGGCGACAAATTCACGATCGAAATCGCCCAGGGACTTCGCACGAACTCGGTCGATGTGGTTGAGATCGACTGGTGAGCCGGAACATGGATCAGGAGGATGACTATGTATGCAAGCTATGGTCGTAGAGACTTCCTGAAACTCGGGGCGGCCGGAGCTGTGTGGGCCGTCGGCGGGGCGGCCCTTGCTTCCGATACAAAGGCGCAGGCGATCGAAACCGTCCGCGTCGGCCTGGTGGGCATCGGCGGACGGGGGACCGTGCTGCTGAACATCCTGCTGGGCCTCGAAGGAGTTCAGGTCAAAGCCGTGTGCGACATTATCGAAGATCGTGTCGCCAAGGCGCAGGATCTGGTGACCGCCGCCGGGCAGCCCAAGCCCAACGGCTATTCGCGAGGCGAGACGGACTTCAAGCGTCTGTGCGAAACGGAGGATCTGGACCTCGTCATCAACGCGGTCCGGCCGTGGAAGTGGCACGCGCCGATCTGCGTGGCGGCCATGAACGCCGGCAAGCACACGGCTACCGAGGTGCCCGCCGCCGAGAAGGTCGCGGAATGCTGGCAACTGGTCGAGACGGCGGAGAAGACCCGCAGGCATTGCGTGATCCTGGAGAACTGCTGCTATTTCCGCAACGTGATGCTGGTCCACAATATGCTGCGAAAGGGCCTGTTCGGCGAGCTTCGCCACTGCGAAGCGGGGTACCAGCACTACTATCAGAAAGTCGGCCCCGGGGCCCCGCGTTCGGCCGACCCGCTCGTGCAGACGGGCAACAGCTACCCCACGCACGCCATCGGCCCGGTCGCCCAGTGGCTGGACGTCAATCGCGGCAACCGATTCGATTACCTCGTTTCGATGAGCGCCGACGGCACGCGGGGCAATCCCGGAGCCGACATCAACACGAGCCTGATTCGCACGGTTAGCGGCCAGACGATCACGCTGTACTACGACACGAAGCTGCCCCGGCCGTACGATCTCATCTATCGCGTGCAGGGCACGCAGGGCATCTACTCGGCCACGCTGGACCAGATCTACATCGAGGGTCGCAGCCCCAAGGGCGAGACGTGGGAACCGATCGAGGAGTACTACAAACAGTACGAACATCCGCTGTGGAAATCCTGGGGCGAGAAGGCTCTATCGCAGGGCGGGCACGGCGGGGCGGACTGGTTGACGCTGCACCGGTTGATCCAGGCCCTGCGAACGGGCACGGCCCCGGACATCGACGTCTACGACGCCGCGGCTTGGAGCTGCATCACGGAGTTGAGCGAAAAGTCCGTGGCGAAGCGAAGCAGTCCCATGGACTTCCCCGACTTCACGCGGGGTCGCTGGAAAACGACTGTGCCCATCGGGATTCTCGGCGCGTAGGGTGGGGCTTGCCCCGCCGGTTTTCCTATCGAACGGTGGCCTTGCAGCGAATCGGTCCCAACAAGCCGGACTCGAGCAGGGGCGAATCCTTTGTGTAGGGGTTCCAGGTGGTCGAGGCGATTCGTTTCTCAGGCGGCAGCAGTTGATCGCCGATCAATCGGTTCGGCCAGAGATT
>JBDKUU010000620.1:0-12779 GCA_039679525.1 Phycisphaerales bacterium
CGTAGCGTTTCAGAACCGAGGCGTCGATCTCCTTGCCCTTGGGCCACCCCAGCGGCGTCTGGAGCGAGCGGTCCCACTGGCCGTTGACCGCGGTGATCCGCCCCAGCAGCTTTCTCTCTTGCAGGAGTCTCTCGCGACAGAAGAGGTACCGCGGATTGCTGCGCCGCTGGTGCCCGATCTGGAGGAGCTTGCCCGTTCGCCGTGAGGCCTCGACCATCTGGCGGGCCCCCTCGGCCGTGTTCGACATCAGCTTCTCGCAATAGACGTGCAGGCCCGCGTTCAGGCATGCGACGGTGTGCCGCGAGTGCCAGAAGTCCGGCGTGGCGACGATCGCCGCCTGGAGCCCCGTTTCCTTGGCCAGCATCTCCTCGCAGTCGACATAGGGCCTGGCCGGATGACCGTACCGCTGCAACAGACGGGACGCCCGGCCCTGGTTGTAAGCCTCCCAAATGTCACACACGGCCTGAAACCGGACGCCGGGGATCTTCAGGCAGGCCGCCATCAGGACCTCGCCCTGGGCCCCCGCGCCGATCAGAGCGACGTTGATCGGCTCGACCGAGCCGCCCTCGGCCGCCCCGTGCAGAACGCGCGGCCCGAACGCCAGCGCCGCCCCGGCCCCTGCCGCCGACTTGAGGAATCTCCGCCGATCCAATCCCGCACGCTCTCGATTCGCGTTCATAGGAAGCTCCTTCCGGGCCCGGGCGAGTCCACACCCGGGCCCATTTCACAGACGTACTCTGTCCCCAACATCTTTTTAGGAGCTCCCCGACAGGAACCGGCAGGCATGATTTCTAATCGTCTTGCCGTTCCGCAAATGGAATTGCGCGAGCAGCGGACGCGTTACAGGGATCTTTTCTGCATCCTCCGCGTGGCGGCGACTTCGGTCCTCACGGCCGGACGGGCGCGTCGATTGCCTCGCGGACCGTCTTGGTCAGTTCTTCGCCGCGAAGCCGCGTCGCGGCGATCTTGCCCTCGGGGTCCACGAGCACGATGTAGGGCACGCCGGCGAGGCGGTATTCTTCGGCGATGCCTTCATCCCAGTTTGTGCCGATGCAGATCTCAGGCCATTCGATCCGCTGCTCGGTTGCGTATTTCCCGATCTCCTCCGGCGTGTCGCTGCCAAAGCCGATGATCCATAGTTTGCCTGTGTCGGCGTAGATCGTGTGCAGTCTCTTGAGAACGTCCAATTCGGGATGGTACGACGGGCACCAGAAGCTCAACAGAACGAACTTGCCCCGGCAGTCGATCAGACGGATGTCGTTGCCGTCGACGCTTCGGGCTTCGAAGAGAGGGGCCGGGTCCCCGACGTGCAATGGATTCCGCACGCTCAGCGTGAGGTCGCCCAGATCGAGCGGCTCCTCCGTGTACGACTCCGTCATCGCAGGCACCTTCACAGCGCCGCGATAGAGACCGATCTCCTCCGGCGGCCCCTGACCGGGGAGTTGCTCTTCGAGCGAGACGACGAGGTCATACTCGCCCGAAATGACGTCCTCGATCCGAAACGACCCGTCATCCTTGATGTCGAAAGCGTACCCGCGCCGGTTCGGATCGCGCCAAATTGCCTCGAAATAAGCCGCGGCCTCTTCGCTTCGCCACCATCGTTGCAGCCATTCCTGCTGCTGACGATCGGTCATCTGGGCGTAATCGGGCGGTCTCGGGCGACTCGGCTCTCGCGTTTTCAAGTCGTACTGTCCCCGGCCGAAGTGGAAGGTCCCGCCTTGGTCCGACGGCGGGACAAAGCGGCCGACGATCGGCCGACCTTCGCCGCCCAGACGCACCCGGGTCGCTTCGCCGGGCCTGACCATTACCGGCGTTCGAGAAGTGAGAGAGTTCGATGAGTCGGACGTCTTGATCGAATAGCCGATTTCAAAGCGACCGGGCGGGACGTTTCTGAATGCGAATCGCCCTTCGGAATCGCAGCGTGTACCGTGGCTATAGCCGCACTCAAGAACGCGCTGGCTCGCATTCGCCGGAGCCGTCATCCCCATCTGAACCCGATCATCGAGAGCCCGGCGGCCTTGAGCCAATTGCCCCTCGACGCGCCCCCACGGTTCCAGGCGGATCTCGCGGTTCGCAGCGAATCGGTCCGCACCGATCTTCGCGAAACCTCTTTCATGCGACGCAATCAGAAAAGAGCTTTCATTCGGCTCACTCTTGAGGGAGAACTGACCGCCGGCGTACGTCGTGACGAATTGGACCTCCTCGCTGCCCTCGTGAGGTCCCGCTTCCAGCCTGCAACCATCCAGCGTCACGCCCGCCTTGGCGGTGACCACGGCCACCTGCGCCCCGACGACGCCAAGCCCGTTCGGATCGACAACCCGCCCGGAGAGCTCCGACGGAGCAACTGAGGTTGTCCGCAGGTCTGTCCAGGCAGGATCGGCGTCGTCTGCGTCGACGGAGCTGCCCAGCCGGGCGTGATTGGCGTTGGGGCTGATGTCGTGGACGATCTGACCGCTGCCTTCTTCGAAGGTCCAGCAGGCGACCAGGTTCGGCTCGCTGCCCGTCAGCGACGAGGAACGAGAGTATCGGGACTCCGCCTCCGTGAGGGCCTTGTTCCAGATGCGAATCTCGGCGATCCGGCCCCTGAGGGACTGAGGATGATCCGCGGCCTCGACGTCCTTCGGAACGAAGTCCGCGCCGATCCGCAGCGGCTCATTCTCCGCTGAGACATAATCTGCGCCGTCATAGCGCGTGCAAAGATATGCCCAGCCCGGTTGATCCAGTGGAGGGCTCATCGTCATGTTCCTCTGAACGCAGCCGCCTTCCGGCTGGCCCAGGAACAGGCTGCTCGTGCCGGGCACGCCGGTCACGTTGCTGCGACCGCCCCAAATGAGGAACCCGCCCGCCTGGAACTTCTTCGGATCGTCCGGCTTGTGTCCCTGCTGCATGAGAATCATCGGATCGTATGATTCCTCAGCAGGCTCGGGCTTGAGCCACATCTCGATGGTGAACGGCGGCTCGATCGCCAGCGACGGACTGGCCGGGACAAGCAGGCAGTCATCGACGCCGTCGAAAGAGAGAGCATATCGACCGAGTGACCCGGGGCCGTCGGCCCGGGGAGTCCGAGCCGCGTTGGGTTCCGCAGATTCCTGCCGGATACTCGCGAGGAGAACCGCAATGAAGTCCTTGATCTCCTGCTCGGTGAACTGGCCGTTGATCGGCAGGCGTCCCTCCGGCAGGGTCAGAGACGCGCTGATGAACGGTATCGCGATCACCCGCCCCTCGACCAAGATCGCCATGTACTGCCGCAAGTGCGCCTGCGCGAAGCTCCGAAGGCGTTGAGCGCCCCGCCCATCCAGAGTCACTTCGATGCCGGCCCGACCGACTGCGTCGGCGGACTCTCGGACTTGTTTCAGTCCCCAGGTCCCATCTGCGAGCATTCTGTGCGACATCTCGTCCCAGAGCAGAAGATACGTCTTCCCATCATGCCGGCACTCGATCTGATCGGGCACAAGCCTGATGCCCGGGCGAACTTCGAACCATGCGAAGTCGCCGCCGGCCAAGCTCTCGCCCCCTGCAAGGGCTTGTTTGTATTTCTCGATGGCATCGCCGCTCAGATCGACCGCTTGCGGAGCGATTCGAAATTCCAGTGGCCCGCCGGTCTTCTCCGGCTCGACAGAGGCGCCTCCGTCCGAGTCGGCCCGGGCCTCGTCGCTGTCCAAATACTGAGAAAACGGTGAACCGCCCGGCGCCCGCGGAAAGCCTCTCTTGCCCTCCACACCCAATCGTTCGGGGAACCGCTCGAAGTCCCCCTGCACTACGCCCGGGCCCTCCTCGGCCGCTCGTCTGATCTCGTCCATTACATGAGGAGGGATATCCTCCCATTTCGTCACGACGTTGTAGTCAAACTTCGGCTCGACAGGTGCGCCTCCGCTGACGCTCCTGTCGGGCGGGATCGGCGAGTATTTCATCGTGCAGCTATTCTCATCGGCTGCGAGAATCGTGACTTTGTATCGCCGGCCCTCCTTCGTGATGACGGTGATCGTCTCCGGCGGGTTCTTGATGAGATGGCCCGTGACGGACGGATCGCCGGTCTCGTCGGCGGGTGGTTCGGACCTGGCGTCCCGAAGGAAAATCAGCGTGCGATCGCCGAGATCGATGCGGTACAGGATGTCGCCTTTGCCTGACTCACGAAGAGCCTGCTGGGTCTTCTGCGGCTCCGGTCCCACCGGCAGCAGCGGGACCAGTTCGCCCGTCGCCAGATCGAGGATTACCGGTCGCTTGCCCATGTTCGGAAGATCGCCCTCGCGAACAGCCGTGTCGGCTGGGCCTTTCGACCCGGTTTCGATCTGGACCTCCGTCTTCTGTCCCGGCCGCAGGGCGACGTTCCGAAACGTTGCGCCCAAGCTCGGGCGGTAATCCACCAGAACTCGTTTGATCGGAGTGGACTCAGTGCTGATCTGGAAGTAGTACGCCGTCGGAGTTGTCGTGCCGACGCTCGCAAATGACGAAGCCTCATGCACACGGTACTGCAGATCGCCCGCCCTGTAATCCGCGAACAAAGGGCCCGTCTGAGGTCCATGGGCGGGAAGAACACGGCCGTCGGCGTCAAGGCAACGAAGACGCACGTCGTAATCGCCGGATTCAGCGACAACATCGATCGCAGTCCACTTTGGAGATGTCTGGGAGTCTACCGATAGAAGGAAGCGGGCGCTTTCATCCTGGAGGCGGGTTCTCTCTCCTCGAATGGCAGCGAAGTCGGTTTCAACGGTCCTGTAGGGCCCGATCGCCGATGCGATCCTAATATCGCCCACGTCCTGCCGCCTACTCTGCCATGCGAATCCGTTGTAGTTGCGTGTCGAATCGCCCCGCGAGCCGAATCCGAAGCATTGCTCTCGGGCCTTCACATCAGCCCAGGCTGTCATGCCCTCCACGGCGTTGAACTGCACGAGGTATCCATAGTCGAATTGCTCCCAGGGTTTGAGCGGGCTAAAGCCGCCCACGTTCTTACGGAGTTGCGAGGACCGCTCGGGCGGAATCGGCGTCCCATCCGGATACCACCACGACTGATTGTCCCTGCTGAACCCTTTGAAGAGCCCGAGCAACGAAGCCGTCACACCATTGGGCAACGTCGTCGTGATGCTCTTCGAATCCGGCGTCACTGTGGAGGATGGCATCTCAGGTGCGAGCTCGAATACTCCGGCTGGGAGCAGTGAATATTTCAACGTGCACCCGTTCTCATCGGCTGCGAGAATCGTTACGTCATATCCCCGGCCCTCCTTCGTGACGACGAGGATCGTTTCCGGCAAGTTCTTGATGAGGTGGCCTGTGACGGATGGTTCGCCCGTGTCCTCGCCGGGTGGCGAGGACACAGCGTCGCGGAGGAAGATCAGCGCGCGGTCGCCGAGATCGACGTCATACAGGAGGTCGCCCTTGCCCATCTCGCGAAAGACCCTCAGTATCTTCCCCGGCTCCGGCCCCACCGGCGGCAGCGGGATCAACTCGCCCGTCGCCAGATCGAGAACCACCGGCTGCTTGTCCAGCTTGGGAAGGACGACCTCATGGGCGGATGCATCGGCGGAGCCCTTCGATCTTATTGCGGCCTGAACCTCCGTCTTCTGTCCCCGCCGAAGCGAAACGTTCTCGAAGGTCGCCCATGCGAGCTTCTGGGTCTCCAGGCGGACTTCCTGGATCGCTGCCAGCGGCAGTTCGAACGTGGCCTCGTACATGCCCCCGTCGTCCCTTCGTCCATCGCTGAATTTCCCGGGCTGACGAACGAAGCCATTCCGATCGACCGCGACCAGCCGGACCGTCCTGTCGGGGAGCTGGTGGGAGACGGTCACCAGGGTCTTGCCGTCCTCTTCCCTGGCGGGCTGGATGACCGCGCCGGGGAGCGTGACGGCCGCGTTCGGTTCCCGGCCGTCCAGCACGCCAAGCAGTTCCCATGCGCCGTCCAGGCCGACGCCGACATCGATCCGCACCTGGGTCGCCCCGGGTCCCGGAGCGAAGATGGTGTAAAACAGATTGTCCGCGTCGCGAGGGATCTCGCTGCGAGGCCGGCTCCCATATCCGACCCCGCGGGCAAGAGTGGGGACGAGCTTGCTTCCGTCGCTCCATTTCATCTCCGCGAAAGGCTTGCCGCCGGCAGCGTCGATGCGGACCAGGGCTTCATACATCCTCTTTGGCGTGCCCCCGCGAATGCCGCCCGAACTGTCATAAGGAGCGACGGACATCGCCTCTCCATCCGGCCGCCACCACGACCCGTCCCCGCCGGCGGAATCGCGAATCCCGACAAGCTCAACCGCAGCGCCGTTGGGCAACTTCACCACGGGACCGGTCGCACCCGCGGCATCGCTTGGAGACCCTGTTGCAGGCGCGACGGGTTCCGTCTTGTTCGTTGACTCGCCGCCCCCAGCCGGCAGGACGGTTCGGAACTCGGTCCTCTGTCCGGCGATCAGCGAGACATCCTTGAAAGCCAACCACGTCAGCTTCTGAGTCTCCAGGCGGAACTGATTGATTTCCGCCAGCGGCAGTTCGAACCGGGGCTCGCAGGTGGCGATGCCGCCGCCTTGCTCGATGCGGCACCCCACGGGCTCGTGCACAGATCCGTTCTTATCGACCGCAACCAGCCGGACCTCCCTGTCGGAGATTCGATGCGTGACGGTCCCCACGGTCTTGCCCTCCTCTTCCCTGGCGGGTTTGATGACCGCGTCGGGGACCGTGACCGCCTGGGAGGCCTGCCCATCCAGGACGCCGAGCGGTTCCCAGGCGTTGTCCAAGCCGACGCCGACGTCGATCCGCTTCAGGCTGGCTCCAGGTCCGGGGTGCAGGGCCCCGATGAACAGATCGCCGGCGCCATCGGGGAGAGCCCTGCTCCTGCGGCCTCCGTCCCTGTGGAGAACGCCCGGAATGGAGGACCTCCCGGAAGTCCATTCCATCTTCGCGAAGGTCCCGCCGGCCGGGCTGCCGATGCGAAACAGGACTTCATAGGTGTCATTGGGTTTGGTGCTGCGAAGATACGAGGAATAACCGTAAGGGGCCTCGGGCAGCGCCTCGCCGTCCGGCCGCCACCACGTTTCCTCCTGACTGCCGCAATCGTGGAGACCCAGAAACTCCACCGTCACGCCGGCGGGCAGTTTCGCCGCCGTTCTAGGCTCCGACTCGCCATTCTTTTTCTCCGGCTCGACAGAAGCGCCTCCGCCGGCGCCCCTGTCGGCCGGAATCGATGAGTACTTCAGCGTGCAACCCTTCTCATCAGCCGCGAGGATTGTGACCTCGAAGCGGACCTCTTCTGCGGTCGTCACGGTCAGCACGGCAGGCAAGGGCGGCTTGATCTCATAGGTTTTGAACGGCGGCGTCGGCCCGGCGTGAGCCTGATCTGAGGCGGCGTCGCGCACCAATATCAGGGCATTGCTGTCATAGACCAGGTCGCCCCGGCCGAGCTTGCCGATCGCCCGCCAGATCTCATCGGGAGACTCCGCCTTGGGAAGGGGAAGAAGCGCGCCCGTGGCCAGGTCGAGCATCATCAGCTTGTTCTCCACATCGGGAAGCATGACCTCCCGGACAGATACTGAGTCGGTTGCAGATTTCGGCCCGGCCATCGGCAGCAGAACCGATGCTGACCCAAGAATGACCAGAAGACTGAACAGGCCCAGTTTCGCGGTCTTCGGAAGTGGGCGGGTGAGGATGTGCTTGATGCGGGCGGTCAAAGCGCTTTTCGACTCCACTACGCCAATCAGACGCAGGCTCAGCGTGGGCCGGCGGGTGAAAGCCAGCTTGGCGATGTTGACCAGGATCTCGGGGTACTGCCGGGCCGTTTCGCCCATGGCGACCAGGACCGTCTCGTCCACCGCCTGCTCGCGGGTCCGGCGGATCATCGCGTTGGCCAGCCACAACAGCGGATTGTAGAAGTACGCGATCTGGAGGAGCGTCTGGACGAGGTTGATCCAGAGGTCGCCGCGTTTGACGTGGGCCAGTTCGTGCAGAAGGACCGCCTGGAGGTCGTGCGACTGCAATCGGGGGGCGATCGACTGTGGAATCAGGATCACCGGCCGCAGCAGGCCGCAGACCGCCGGGCTCGTCGCGTTGGGCGAAAGCCTCAGATCGACTCGCCTTCGCAGATTCAGACGCCGGCGGCATTCCTCCAGCTCGCGCATCATGTCGCGACTCGCCGCCTCCGACTGAGCGAGAAGCCCTCGCACGAAGAACGCCCGCTGAACGAGCAGCAGCGTCAACGCAGACACAACCGCCGCCCAGATCACCAGCAGCAGTCCCTGCCGACTCAGCGATACAACCGGCGTCTCCACCGGCGGCTGGGTTTCAGCGGTTCCCGTCGCCATCGTAGGTCTTGTCGTCGCTGGCGGCGCTGCGAGCGGCTGAGCGATCATCGGGTCCGGCTGGGAGAGAATCGACGAGATTACCGGAGACAGCCCCCCTGCTTCGGATTCAGTCGTGGCCGGGGATTCCGGCTCCAGGAGTGAAGCCGCAGGGACGTCCAATGCCTCGCCGAACCACGTGCCGACGCTCACGGGCGAGCCCAGCGACGGCGGCAGCACGAGCTTGACGAGCACGAGCATCCAGATCCAGTATCGAAAGACCGCGCGGACCCTTCGCCGCAGGACCGCGTCCACCACCAGCAGGATCACGATCAATGCCCCCGCCTGGATGAGCATGGGCAGCGAGAACTCGACGAATCTTCGGCCTACCGCGTTAAGAATTTCCACCACTGTATTCATGGCCAAACCTCCGCTTCTGAGGATGCCAGGGATCGGTGGGGCAAGCCCCACCCTACACATTCGCACTCTACTGTCGCCGGCGTTTCCTGCGAATCAGGCTCTCCAGCTCGTCGAGCTCCTTCTGCGAGAGCGCGTCGTTCTCCACCATGAACTGCATCATCGGAGTGAACGCCCCGCCGAACGCCCGCTTGACTGTCTTGAGCAGTTCGCCCTTCTGGGCCTCCTCGCGGGCGATCGCCGAGCGGTAGAGCATCAGATTGCGGATTCGTTCGGTCGTGAGCAGACCCTTGGTTACCATGCGGTCCATGAGGGTCTTCACGGTGCTGTAGGTCCACTTTTTGCGGGCGGCCAGTTCCTCCTGGACGGTCGGCGCGGCGCTGGGCTCGCGATCCCACACCACCTGGATGATCTCCCATTCGGCCTCTGTCAGCTCCTGGTCTCTCGTCGCCATGACAACCTCCTTTCGCTTTAACGTTGACGAGGATACTCTACAGTTGTAAAGAAGGCAAGCACAATTGTGGCTGTACGCGAATTTTTTTCTGCTTGAGTCTCGAAACCCGGAATTCGAATCTCGAAATCCGAAACAAGCACGAATGACCAAAACCCAAAGGTTCTAAACGGGTCTCCGGAGCGGCGACAGCGTTTCGGTCATTTGGGCTTTAGTCCTTTGGATTTGTTTCGGATTTCGTGCTTCGAATTTCGGATTTCCCGCCTTGCGGGCGTTTCGGATTTCTCACCGGCGCGAGCAGGTCAGTCCAGCGTCTGGCGGTAGCGTTTGATGCCGACGGCCAGCGCGATCGCGGCGAACGCGGCGATCTGCCAGAGCTGGCGAACGACCTCGGGGAAGCCGTTGCCTTTGAGCAGGATGCCGCGGACGATTCGCAGGAAATGGGTCAGCGGGAGGACCTCGCCGATCGCCTGAGCCCACTGCGGCATGCCCCGGAACGGGAACATGAAGCCCGAAAGCAGCATCGATGGCAGGAAGAAGAAGAACGCCATCTGCACGGCCTGGAGCTGATTGCCCGCGACGGTCGAGAACATGATCCCCATGGCGAGATTGGCCGTGATGAACACGAGCGACACCGCCATCAGCAGCGGAAGGCTGCCCGCCATCGGGACGTGGAACAGCAACCTGGCGACGACCAGGATCAAGCCCACCTGGACGTAGCCGACCAGGATGTACGGCACGATCTTGCCGACGAGCACCTCGGCCGGGTGCGCGGGCATGGCCAGGAGATTCTCCATCGTGCCCCGTTCGCGCTCGCGCGTGATCGCCAGGGCCGTGATCATGACCATCGTCATCGTCAGAACCACGCCCATCAGGCCCGGCACGATATTGTATTGCGTGATAGCCTCGGGGTTGTACATCGCATGGATGCGAAGGTCGACCGGTCCTGCGGTCGAAGCCAGAAAGCTCAGCGGGCCCTTGAGATCGTTCGCCAGCGATGCGTCGATCAGAGTCCGCATGGCGCCGATCGCGTTGCCCGTCGCCGCCGGATCCGTCGCATCGGCCTCGACGAGCACCGCGGGTCTGTCGCCCCTGAGCAGGCTGCGAGTGAAATCCTCCGGGATGTTGACGACGAACTGGACGTCGCCGCGAGCGAGCATCTCGCGGGTCTCGGCCTCGGTCCTGGCCTCAAGAACGAAATCGAAATAGCCGCTGTTGCGAATCGCCTCGAGCAGCGTTCGGCCCTGGGGACCGCGGTCGGCCAGGAGCACCGCGGCCGGCAGGTGTTTCGGGTCCGAGTTGATGACGTAGCCGAACAGGACGAGCTGGAGAATCGGGATGCCGATCATCATGCCGAACGTGATGCGGTCCCGGCGCATCTGGATGAATTCCTTGACAATCATCGTCCAGAATCGCCGCAGGGAGAATTCCCACCGCCTTCTCATGACGTGCTCCCGTTCTTCGAAGTGTCCATGAAGTGGATGAAGACGTCTTCGAGGCCCGACTCGATCGGCCGCCATTCGTATTGAGCGGTGCGAAAGGGAGCGATGGCCTGTTCCAGAGCCGCCGGATCGCCGCCGCTGACGTGCAACACACCGCCGAACGCGACCGCCTGCTCGACGCCGGGACGAGTCCGCAACTGCTCGGCCAGCCCGAGCAGATCCGGGCCGCCGACGGACCAGGTCGTCAGATGCGACTGCTCGATCACCTCCTGGACCCGGCCGTGCGTGAGCAGCTTGCCGTTGAGGATGAAGGCGAGCCGGTGACATCGTTCCGCTTCGTCCATGTAGTGCGTGGCGATCAGGAACGTGAGCCCCTGCCCCGCAAGCTCGTGAATCTCTTCCCAGAACTCCCGGCGGGCTCGCGGGTCCACGCCGGCCGTGGGCTCGTCCAGCAACAGCAGCCTGGGACGGTGAATCATGCACGCGGCCAGAGCCAGTCTTTGCTTCCAGCCGCCGGAGAGTTGGCCGGCGAGCTGGTCCTTTCGCTGGGCCAGGCCCAGCCGCTCCAGACTCTCGCGCACCGCCTGGCGGCGATTCGGCACGAAGTACATCCTCGCGACGAAGTCGAGATTCTCGCGGATGCTCAGGTCTTCCCAGAAGCTGAACTTCTGGGTCATGTAGCCGACCTGCCGCTTGATGGCTTCGCTCTCCTGAATCACGTCGCGACCCAGGCACGTGCCGCTGCCCTCGTCGGCCTGGAGCAGGCCGCAGAGCATCCGGATGAACGTGGTCTTGCCGCTCCCGTTGGGGCCGAGGAACCCGCAGATCTCACCTTGGCGGACCTGGAGATTCACGTGGTCCACGGCGGTCCGCTCGCCGAACCGCTTCGTCATCCCGCGCACATCGATGGCAAGATCATCAGTCATAGGTCACGACCCGAACTCCACGTCCACGGGTTGGCCCGGGTGGAGAGTGGCCGCCGTGTTGGGATCGAAAACCGCTTCGACCATGAACACCAGCTTGCTGCGATTGGAGCGGCTGTAGATCACCGGCGGCGTGTACTCCGCCTTCGGCGAGATGAAGCTGACGTGCCCGACGATGGGCCCGGACACGCCATCGATAGTGACTCGCACTTCATCGCCCGCGTGGATGGCGCCGACCCGCGTCTCGGAGACGAACGCACGGACCTTGACGTTCGCAGGCGGCAACAGCATGACCACCGGCTTGCCCGCGGCGACCCACTCGCCCGGGCGAAAGAGCGTGTCGAAAACAAAGCCCGTCTGCGGCGCCGTTTGATGAGTCTGAGACAGCTCCCATTCAGCCTTGGCGAGCGCGGCCTCCAGGGCCCGCACATTTGCCTGGGCGGCGACGATTTGATCGCTGCGAGCCCCGAGTTCCGCGGTCTTCAGCTCGGCTTCGAGCTGCGACGCCTTCT
This sequence comes from Phycisphaerales bacterium, assembly GCA_039679525.1. Lineage (GTDB taxonomy): Bacteria > Planctomycetota > Phycisphaerae > Sedimentisphaerales > Anaerobacaceae > PLanc-01. Next base: position 12,001 of record JBDKUU010000620.1, read on the forward strand.
GGCGTCCCTGGTCTCGAGCGGAACGCGCGCGATCGAGTTCCTGGGTGGTCGTCGCGTTGGATTGAGCGAGCCCTTCCTGGCGGGAGGATTCCTTCTCAGCCAGTTCCAGCGCCGCACGGGCCTGTTGAAGCTGCGCCGCAATGGCCTCGATCTCCGACGGACGCTTGCCCTTGGTCAAGTCTTCGAGGCTCGCCCGGGCCTGCGCCAGTCGCTGGGCGGCCTCGTCACGCACCGCAAGCTGAGGCGTGTTCTCCAGATCGAACAGAGCATCGCCCGCTTTCACCGAGTCTCCCCGCTGGACGCGTAACGCGTCCAGTGTGCCCGCCACGGACGACGAAGCGTACACGAACTCGCCTTCGATGTAGCCTTGAACCTTGTTCTCGTCCCGACGTTCGCAGCCTGCGACCAAACAGCACGCCGCGAGTGCGGCAAGACCGAGGATGGTCCCCACGCGGCGAGGTCCCGTGCCAACAGGGTCCCTGATCATTCCCCACCCTTTCGAATAGGCGACACCAGAAAGCTCGACGTCTCTCTCAGGCAGTCGGCCAACGGCCTGGAAGGAGCGACCGACCACAGAAACACGGTGCCGAAAAAGGCCCTCTGAAACACCGTCGCCAGTTCCGCCGGCGTGCGGTCGCGTCGGATCTCACCACGCTGCTGACCAAGCGACATCAGTTCCCCCAGGGGCTTACGCGCCTGCTCCAGCGCCTCCGACAACATCTGACGAACCACCTCATTCGAACAGACGGCCACCAGAATGCTGTGGAAAATCGCGGGGC
>JBDKUU010000621.1:0-4123 GCA_039679525.1 Phycisphaerales bacterium
GAACGACGAAAGCAACGAGTCGAACAACACGGCGTTCAACCCCTCGTCCACGTTGACGGTGGTCGCGGCGTCCAAACCTGTGCTCTACGTGGATTCGTCCGCGCACGGAGCCGACAACGGATCGAGCTGGAATAACGCGTTCAGCTCCTTGCAGGACGCATTGGCCAAAGCCTCGGCGGGATGCGAGATCAGAATCGCCGACGGCGTCTACGCGCCGGACCAGGGAACTGGGATGCTCCCGAGAGATCGCCGGGCGACGTTCGCGTTGAAGCAAGGCGTGACGCTCAGGGGTGGATACGCGGGCACGGGAGCGACGGATCCGGACGCCCGGGCCCCCGACACGTTCGCGACCATCCTCAGCGGCGACCTGAACGGCGACGATGCGGCGGTTGAGGATGCGTCCCAACTGGGGGCGGATCTCTCCAGAACCGACAACAGCCTGCATGTCGTGACCATCGCTGATGCGGACCGCACGACGGTCCTGGACGGCGTCCGAATCATGAGCGGCCGCGCCGACGGGACCTCAGGTGATTCCCGGGGAGGCGGAATACGCATTTCCGGAGGCAGCCCTCGTCTCCAGGCGTGTCAGTTCTTCGGAAACTGGGCGGCTGTGGGCGGCGGTGCGATCCACTCAAGCGAGGGCAATCCCGAGTTGATCGGTTGCACGCTTTGCGGAAACGCGTGCGGTTCCGGTCCCATCGACACCACGGCCGCGGGTGGCGCCGTTTTTGTCGATGGCGGCAGCCCGGTCCTGGCCAACTGCTCGCTCCACGGGAACTTCACGTCGGGCAGCGGCGGCGCAATCGTCCTGGCCCCCGACGGCGTCCTGGCCGCCGTCAATTGTTCTCTCCATGCGAATGGAGCGGCGGTCCAGGGCGGCGCGATCTACGCCCTCGACAGCCAGGCGACATTGGCCGACTGCACCCTCGCCGACAACGACCGGGACGGCACAGAAGACGCGATTGTCTGCGAGTCCTCCGGCATCGATGGACAAGGCAAGCTGAGTATCGCCAACAGTATCCTCTGGGGCCGGGGGCGGCAGTTCTATGGCCCCGGCGGCTCTCTCATCGCCGTCGCCTGCTGCGATGTCCGGGGATCATCGCCCGGCGTCGGCAATCTCGACATCAATCCCCTGTTCGTCAGCCCCAATGGCCCGGATGGACTGGCGGGCACGAGCGACGACAACCTGCGTCTCTGTCGCGACTCTCCCTGCATCGACGCCGGGAAGGTCGATGCGCTGCCGGAAGACATCCTGGACCTCGACGGCGACGGCGACACCGAGGAGCCTCTCCCGTTGGACCACGACGGCCACAGCCGCATCGTCGACAAGACAGTGGATTTGGGTGCTTACGAAAGCAGCGATTCGAACGATGAGCCCTCGCCCGGCGGATGCTGAACCACGCGAGGAGACAGCCCGACTGTGATGAGCCTCTTGCCGGTGCAGGGTTATATACAAGCGGCGCATCCAACGGTCGTCGGGCGTTCGCGTTCGCAGACAGTTGTCGTTTCGGAGCAGGCTAAACCCTGCTTGACAATCGCCGATGCGTCTGGTAGAAAAGGCAGCAGGTAGCATATGAAGAATGTGACGGATAGACAACTCGGGGCGGTGAACGGCGTGCGGCGCGCGCTGCGCGGCGGGATTATCATTATTGGCCACAGGAGAAAGCTGCCCTGAGAAGAACAGATTCGGGTTGATCCGAGGCCTTCCAGAGCAGTGAACTCTGGAAGGCCTTTTTCGTTTGGCCCGGACGCAGGCGTGAGATGCCGGATCCGGCCTTGACGAAACCCCGGCTCAGCCCGTATGATACGCGATTCTTTTTTGGAGTTTTCGAGGACCCACAAATGTCGGATGAAAGCAAGCACAGTTATAAAGATACGGTGAACCTCCCCGAAACCAGCTTCGCGATGAAGGCGAACCTGGTGCAGCGAGAGCCCCAGATGCGCAAACACTGGGCCCAGGTGAAGATCTACGAGCAGATCCGCGAGGCCCGCAAGGGAGCCCCGCTGTACATTCTGCACGACGGCCCCCCCTACGCCAACGGCGACATCCACATGGGCCACGTAATCAACAAGGTCCTCAAGGACTTCGTCCTCAAGTACAAGACGATGACGGGGTTCGATACGCCGTACATCCCCGGCTGGGACTGCCATGGCCTGCCGATCGAGTCGAAGGTGATGACCGACCTGGGCCCCAAGGCCAAGGAGATGTCCAAACCCGAGATCCGCAAGGACTGCATGAAGTACGCCGGCAAGTATGTCAAGATCCAGGGCAAGCAGTTCCAGGATCTGGGCGTCTTCGGCAACTTCGAGGAGCCCTACCTGACGTTCAAGCCTGCCTACGAGGCGGGCATCCTGGAGGTCTTCGCCGAGTTGGTCGGCAAGGGCCTCGTCTATAAGCAACTCAAGCCCATTCACTGGTGCACCGGCTGCGAGACCGCCTTGGCCGAAGCGGAGCTCGAATACAAAGACGTCTCGTCGCCGAGCATCTTCGTCAATTTCCCGGCCACCGAGGCCTCGGTGCAGCGGCTGGTCGACTTGGGGCTCGTGACGCCCGCCCAGGCGAAAGAAGCCCGCGTCTGCTTCATGATCTGGACGACCACGCCCTGGACGCTGGCGGCCAACCTCGCGGTGGCGGTCCATCCGCAGTTTGAATACACCACGATCGCCTACGAGAAGGACGGCCAGAAGTACGTGTCCGTCGTCTCGGCAGAGCGCGTCGGGGCCGTGACGAAGGCCGGCGGGCTCGCCGAGGGCCAGTACGCGGTTGCGCCCAAGACAGTACGGGGCAGCGAGCTGGACGACCTGCGATACCGGCATCCCTTCGTCGAGAGCAACCCGACCGACAAGGACGCCTACATGGTGATCATGGCCGACTACGTGACCCTCGAAGACGGCACCGGCCTGGTCCACACGGCCCCCGGCCACGGCCAGGAAGACTACATGGCCGGCCAGATGTATAACCTGGCGGTCTATTCGCCCGTCCTGAGCGACGGCCGATACGACGACACCGTCCCGCAGTGGCTCCGCGGCAAGAATGTCCAGAAGGTGGAGAAGGAAGTCAACGGCTGGCTCCAGGAGCACGGCTGGCTCTTCGCCCAGAGCCAGATCACGCACAGCTATCCGCACTGCTGGCGCAGCCGGGACCCGGTGATCTTCCGCGCCACCGAGCAGTGGTTCGTCGGCGTGGACAAAGAATCCCCCGACACGGGCAAAACGCTCCGCCAGATGGCAATGGAAGGCCTCGATCACGTGCGTTGGATTCCCGCCTGGGGCCAGAAACGCATCGCAGGCATGCTCGAATCCCGGCCGGACTGGTGCATCAGCCGCCAGCGAAGCTGGGGCCTGCCGATCCCGGTCTTCACGTCCGCGGACGGCCGCGTGCTCTTGACGAAGGAATCGGTCCTGGCCGTGGCGGCGCACGTCGCCAAGCACGGCTCGGATAGCTGGTTCACGCACACGCCGAGACAGATCCTCGGCGACGACTTCAAGTTGCCCGAGGGTTTCACCCTCGACGAACTGCAGAAAGAGGAGAACATCTTCGACGTCTGGTTCGAGTCGGGATGCAGTTGGTACAGCGTCTGCACGCGACGAGAGCATTGGCCGGTGCCGGTGGACCTGTACCTCGAAGGCTCCGACCAGCATCGCGGCTGGTTCCAGCTCTCGCTGCTGCCGGCGTTGGGTGTGATCTCCCAGCCGCCCTTCAAGAGCGTTCTCACGCACGGCTTCACCGTCGATGAGAAAGGCATGAAGCAGTCGAAGTCGCTGGGCAACTACGTCAACGCCCAGGACGAAATCACGAAGTATGGCTCGGACATCCTGCGGCTCTGGGTCTCCAGCGTCAACTACCAGGAGGACGTCCGCTGCAACGACGATCTGATCGGCCGCACGCAGGATGCCTACCGCAAGATCCGCAACACGCTGCGGTACCTCTTCGGCAACATCAACGACTTCGATCCGAAGAAAGACGCCGTGCCCTACGAGCAGATGCTCGAGATCGACAAGTGGGCGATGCAGCAGCTCCAGAAGCTGATCGCCGAAGTGACCGAGGCCTACGAGGAGTTCACCTATCACCGCGTGTTCTCCCTGCTCTACAACTTCTGCTCGGTCGAGATGAGCAGCATCT
>JBDKUU010000622.1:0-2385 GCA_039679525.1 Phycisphaerales bacterium
ACCGACGCGGACATCGCGTGGCTGGAGAAAGAGATCGAATACCTGGGCAAAGGCAAGACCATACGCCTTCCACCTCAGACCGTCGTGGCATATGACAAGACGCTGCTCAGCCGGGGGGAAGGAACGGTTGTCCTGTACCTCGACACCCACGTCGCCTTCGAGAGCCCGGCGGCCCTCAAGAGGCTGGGCATCGCCACGTAGGCTGCCCCAAGGAATGAATGTGAAACCGGTAGAGTAGAGGACTGAGCGACGAGGCCGCCACTCAGTCCCCCCTCGTCGAACCGGACGGGCGGATTTCCCGCATCCGGCTCTCACGGATCGTTCGCCGTTTGGCTGTCACATCTGGACCACACGCTTTGCAGCGGGGTCCACCCCAGTCGTTGCAGATCCGGTCGATCAACTGCCGGATCGGCGTAAAACTCTGGTTGGCCTTCGTCATCTCCTTGAGCCGCTCCCGCACGCGTTGAAGCGAGGGCTCGCTGACCGTCAGATGCAGATAGCGCTTCCGGCGGTCGTAGCGGTCTCGTTCATAGCGGTACGTGTACCCCAGGAAGTTCAGACCTGCGTGCGGTTCATCGAACTTCACCGTGCGGGTCTTCTCCGGGTTCACTTGCAGCCCCATCCATTCCTGCAACGTCTGCTCGGCAAACTGCTCGATCCGCTGCCCGACATGCTTCGCCAGGATGACGAAGTCGTCGGCGTACCGCACCAGGCGGGCGTTGGCCCAGTGATACGGGCCATCCGCCCGGTGGAACTTGTAGTCGAACCAGTGCAGGTATAGATTCGCCAACAACGGCGAGATCACCCCGCCCTGCGGCGTCCCCTGTCGGGAGCGACGGACCTTCGGCGGATCATTCGGCCCTTCGCCCGATTCCACCACCACCGCCGATAGCCACAGCCGGATCAGGTGCAGGACACTGCGGTCCGACACCCGCTTCTGGACACAGGCCATCAGCTTGTCGTGAGGGATCGTGTCGAAGTAGCGGCTCAGGTCCGCGTCGTACACCTCTCGTCGGCCCTGCTGCAAGTTCCGCCGGATCGCCTCCAACGCCTGATGGGCGTTGCGGCCCGGCCGGAACCCGTACGAGCAGTCCAGGAAGTCCGCCTCAAAGATGGGCTCCAGGATCAGCAGCGTCGCCGTCTGCACCACGCGGTCTCTCACCGTCGGGATGCCCAGCGGACGCATCTTGCCGTTGGCCTTGGGAATGTACACTCGCTGGACCGGCTGCGGCCGGTAGGTCTTGTCCTTGAGCGATTGATGAATCGCCGCCAGGAAGACCTCGACCCCGCCTTCGGTCTGTTCCACCGCCTCGATGCTCACGCCGTCCACGCCGGGAGAGCCACGATTGGCTCGGACCCGTCGCCAGGCGGCCGCCAGCACGTCCGGGCGGTACACGCGGTCGTATAAGGCATAGAACCGAAATCTCGGCTCGCGTTTCGCCTTGCGGTATAGCTTCTGCCTCAAAGAAAAGACCTTCTCCGGCAGACCCTCGCCGTTGACTCGAAATGTCTCCGGCAGGTCCTCCGGTTCTCCCGTAGTGGCAAGATTCTCTTGCAAGCGGTTCTCCTCTTCTCTTGCGTCGGCTTCGATTCCGTCAGGGCTCCTTCGCTCGGCGGGCATTGCCCCGCTTCCACGCTACTATGAGCCCATCCGACTCCCTGCTCGGCACGGTCTGCCGTTATGGATTCCGGCCGACCGCCTGGGGCTCAATCCCCGGCCGAGCAGGGTCTCTCAGTTCCCATCGTTCTCTTTCGACACGCGCCGTCTCTACTAACCCCGGAGAGCCCGTCCCCTGCACGCACCCGCTGCTTCAGGAACGGTGATAGGCTTCATCACATCGGGATGCCTGGCCGCTCTCGATTTCGTATCACGAGGCCAAATCGAGTTCACTCACGCTACGGCTCGCGTCTTCGCCCACGCAGGGCTTCACGCCGCACAGTTGCCCGCCGGCATGCCTGCAGGGCTACATGGCAAACGGGTCATTCCATGGTGACCTCCTTTCAGATCACAAGACAACGATAGTTTCACTGACGCACCTGATAAACGCGGATGAACGCTGATAATCAGAGGTTGTTGGCGATGCGTCGAATTTCGAGCTTTGGTTTGCCGAAATGCATCAGCAGACAAAGGTGGAGCTTTGTGGCCCGCAGGTAGTTCAGGCACTGGGCCAAGTGGATGTCGTCGAGTTCCTTGACCGCCTTGAGTTCGAGCAGAAGGCTCCCCTCGACCAACAGATCCGCCACATACTCGCCCACGACCACGCCGTCATAGTGGACCTTGATGCCGTACTGCTGCTCAGCCCTGATGCCCGCCTTGCGAAGCTCGTGTGCCAAGGCATTCTCATAGACCTTCTCCAGAAACCCGTACCCCAACGTGTTGCTGAC
>JBDKUU010000623.1:0-14312 GCA_039679525.1 Phycisphaerales bacterium
CCGACCAGGCACCCGGCCTGGATCAGCCGTCGCACAGGCGAAGCCGCCCAACTCGGGCCCAGCCATCCGAGCGCCCGCGAGAGAGTCGATCCCCCTCTCACCGCCCGCCCGCCTTCTGCATGCCGCCCGCCAGCGCCTTGGCCGTCGCGTTGAGGATGGCTTCCGAGGTCATCGTCGCCCCGGTGACTGCGTCCACGCCTTTGACGCCCTGCTTCGCGACGATCTGCTTCGGCGTATCCGTCAACGCCGAGTAGAACTGCTTCTCCTGGTGCTTCGTGACGCGGACCGCCTGGATCTTCCCGCCTTTGACTTCGACCTCGACGCGCAGCGGCCCGGCGTAGGCGATGCTTTCGGCCGCGTACGTGCCGTTCGGGACCCGCGTGACATCCAGCGCGTCGAACAATCGAATGGCCTCGATGCTGGCCTGGGCCCGCTCCTTGCCCTTCTTTGCGTCGCCGTCCCGGCCGGTCATGTCCTTGCCTGCAAAGGCCTTGCGATAGTACGCGAGCGCATCCTCGTATCGCCCCGCGAGACGACAGGCGTCGCCCGCCGCCAGGTATCCGATCGTAGGCATCCCGGCCGAGGCCTTCTGCTCCGCAAGCTCGATCGCCTTGTCGAAATCGCCCATGTCCGCCCACAGCTTGACCAGAGCCCCGTTGCGGGTGTAATCGCTCGGCGCTTGTGACAGCGTCTCTACCGCTATCTCCCTGCAGCCCAGCTTCCAATAGCAATGGGCCAGCTCGATCGGCTCGACGTAGCCGCCGTACTTGGCGCTGATCCGCCACCAGAACACCGCGCGGGCGTAGTCCCCGATCAGGTCGTGGAACATCCGGCCGAGCGTCTCCGTCGCCCGGGCCAGTTTCGCGCGATCGTCCTTGTGCCGGATCATCAGGAAATTCACCAGCTTGATCCCTTCCCTCCAGCGGTCGGGATTCGGATTGACCACGTCCCAGAGGTACTGGCCGACGTTCCGACTGGCGTCCCATTGCCCGGCGTCCCGCAACGGCCAACTCAGGTCGAGCGTCGGCGGGTACGTCAGTTGGACCGAGTCCCACCAGTCCGGCTGCGTGGCCCCCACCTGCTGGATCAGGGCTTCGACCTCCGCACGGGTCCGCTTCACCGGTTCCTGCGTCGTCGTGCTCTGCGCGCCGTGGACGCCCCCACACACGTTCGCTATCCAGACGATGGCTGCGACAAGCTTCGTGAATCTCATGCTGCACATCAAGAGGTCACTCCCGATCTTCACGTAGGGTGTGCCATGCACACCATCTCTTCTCGATCGGCCCGCCCGCGGTGTGCATGGCACACCCTACAGGCCACCGACGCAGATCAGATGAGAAAATGTCCGCAGGTACATGCGGCCGCCGGCGACTGCGGGCGTCGCGTGGCTCTTCTCGCCCAGCGGATTGACGGCCAGCAACTGGTACTTCGGTCCCGCTTGCAGAACCACGACGTCGCCGTCGAGAGTCATGCAGTACAGCTTGCCATCCACGCAGACCGGCGAGCCGAAGTACCGCCCGGCGGGTTTCTCGCTCCAGAGCGTTTCGCCCGTGCCCGCGCGAAGACACGACACCGTCCCTTGGTCGTGGAACAGAAACAGCATGCCATCGTACACAACCGGCGTCGGCACGTACGAGACGACGCCGCGGTCGAGGGCGTAGGCTTCCGTCGCTTCGGCCGACGAGCCGGCCGGGGGCTTCACCGCCGCCATGCGGACGCCGCGAGCCCCTTCGCCACAATTGCCCACGATCAGGTCGCCCGCGATCACAGGGGAACTGACCACGCGGGCCGGCAGCGCGCTCGGCATCTTCCACAGGATCTCGCCCTTGGCGGGATCCACGCCCACGATGCCGTACAGATTGCCTGTGAAGACCAGTTGAGACCGCCCCTGCCCGTCCTCGAACACGCATGGCGTCGAGTAGGACGCATTGGGATTCTCCGGGTGCTCGCACCGCCACCGGATTTGGCCGGTCCGCCGATCGAGGGCGAACCAGGCTCCGAGGACGCTGCTGCCCTTGTCCTGCTCGCACGAGAGAATCACCGTCTCGCCGCAGGTGATCGGAGAACTGCCCGCCCCGTGCCGGGCACGAGTCCCAGGCAGCTTGATAGTCCATGCCTCCTTGCCGTCGAAGGTCCAGGCCGTCAGCGTGGTTTGTTCCGTGCCCGGCCAAGCCACGTAGACTCGCTCGCCGTCGAGGGCAGGCGTCGCCCCGGCGTAGCTGTTGAGCGTGTTCATCGGCATCTTGGCCAAGGAGTGCTGCCTGCCCCACAGCTCCTTGCCCGTCGCAGCGTCCACGCACAGGACGGTCCCCGTCAGCGACTTCTCGTCCGCGCTCGTGACGAACAGCTTGTCGCCCCAGACGACCGGCGACGAATGTCCCCCGCCCGGCAGGTCTATCTTCCAGCGGTAGTCCTGCTCGGACCATTTGACAGGAATCGTCTTGTCGTCGCTGACGCCCTGCCCGTTCGGCCCACGGAATCGCGGCCAATCATCCGCCTTCGCGGAAGCGCAGGCCGCAAGCGCCAGCATCAGTACAATTCCATGACGTGCGAAAGTCCCCCCGGCGTGTCCGTCCCATCTACCCATCGGCACTCCTGTGTTACGACCTCTGCCATCCGGCCTCGCGGCCGGCCCTTCGGCGACCTCTGCCGCCCCAGATGCCGTTATTGTGCCGACGTATGCAAGTTTTGCAAGGGGAATGTCATGTGAAGTGTGATGTGTGAAGTTTGATGTTTGAAGTAAGAAACGACAGGGCGCGACGCGTGTCCACTCTCTTACTTCAACAATCACAAATCAAACATCACACTTCTCAGAATTTGCGGATCAGTCCCACGACCACCGCCTCGATCCGGCAGTTGTCGGAGTAGATCGGTTCGTACCGCGCGTTGGCCGGTTGGAGCCGGGCGCGGTCCGCCTCCTTGTAGAAGCGTTTGAGCGTGGCCTCGCCTTCGTTGATCAGGGCGACGACGATCTGCCCATTCTCGGCCCGTGCCGCCCGGCGGCAGATCACGTAGTCGCCGGGGCGGATGTTCTCCTCAATCATGCTGTCGCCGGAGACCCGCAGGGCGAACAGCTCGTCGCCCGTTCCGAAACACGACTTTAGGGATAGATCATCCCTGTTTTCCACCGCCTCGACGGGCAGCCCCGCGGCCACCCGCCCCAGCAGCGGAATCCCGTCGCCCGCCGGCTCGCATGGCTGCGGCTCAGACTCGCAGGCCTGCGTGTCCTTAAGCAGCCGTCGCCCCTGGGGCGTCAACTTCAAAGAGCGAGCCTTGCCCGGCGAAGTCGTAAGCAACGACTTTCTTTGCAGTTCGCCGAGATGCTCGAACACGGTGCTGCGGCTCAGACTCAACTGCGACGCCAGGTCGGCGATCGTCGGGGAATAGCGTTGATTCCCCTGGAACGCCGCGATGTGACGGAGCACTTGAAGCTGTTTGGGGGTTAGACCGTCGATGAGATCCGCGTCTCTCGGCCGCATCTTTCGTTCTCTCCTTGCACGGGTTGCCCTGGAGTTGGGGGATCAGGGGTTCGCAGTCGGCGGGCACGTCGTGAATCTCGACGCACCGCGTACCCGACAGCGCGCCCATGATCTCCGCGATCGACTCCAGCACCCGCGTGAGGTGCCCGGACGAGGGGCTCTCGGCCATCGGCCGGCCCGGCCAGACCGACTGGTAGTCGCCCCCGGGCCCGAATTTGCATGCCGGTTCGATCCGTCCAAATCTTTGCATATCCATCCTTAGATATCCTCCGAGCGTTTTCCTGGCTCTGCGTTCTTTTTCTCTCCTTTTTCTATCGGCCGGGACCCCCGAAAAACCCAAACAAAAACCGAACAAATCCGTGCAACAGGTCCACCCCTTCGGCGTCATCAGCCTCCTGAATTGCCGCTCGTAATAATATGGGACCGAGGGGGCAGAAAAGTGCGTAGAGAGATACACCGAGACCCCTGAACCAGTCGTCAAGGTGGGTTTCTTCCGCTGGTTGAAACCATTTTTCTCGCGCAGAGACGCGGAGACGCAGAGAGGAACTACTCTGTCAGGCCGTTGACGGCGCGGACGATGCCGTTCTTCATCAGGACCTCACCAAAGTTCAGCAGGTAGCCGAGTTTACGTTCAGCGAGTCGGATATAAGTCTGAATCTGCTTCCTGTGGTTGGGTGCAATTCTCTCCGCCGATTTCAGTTCCACGATCACTCTGTCCTCGACGAAGAGGTCGGCCTTGAAACCCTCGTCGAACTTGACGCCCTTGAACTTGATCGGTACCGGCACCTGTCGCTCAACCCTTAGCCCGCGAGTCAGTAGTTCGTACGCCAGGGCAGCCTCATACACCGACTCCAGCAATCCCGGCCCAAGCACACGGTGGACTTCGATTGCGGCAGCAACAATAATGGTCCCTATCTCATTCTCCGTCATTCTCTGCGCCTCCGCGTCTCTGCGCGAGACATCTCTTCTCTCCCGCCGGTTCCTCATTATTCGCGTGATGTTCCCACAGCACTTCGTGTGACGCATTCTTGTCCGCCGGAAAGCACCAACTCTGATGGTCACTCGTGCTTCCGACAACAGTCCGCCGGTGGACCTCCAACAAGATGAAAGCGAAAAGAGGTGGGGTCATCTCGAGGACTGATTCCCAAATCAGTTCGGATTGCGAGGACTAACCGCATAAGAAGCCCATCATGACGTTCTTGCGTTCTGTTGGTATTCCCGATGCGAATCTCATTGTGGAAATCCATCAATGCACCAACGACCGCTTGAGGCGCAACCAGTCCAATCGTATTCACTGTGAGGGCAAACCGCTGATGCACTTCGGGTCCGGGGTTCTCGCCGGCCAAATCCGAGATAGCGGAAAGCAATGCTCTATAATGCTCCAATTTCGCTGTCCGCCATTCGGCCTCGCGCTGCTGCCGTTTTGCGAAGAGATAGGAGAGTCCAGCCACCCCGGCACTACCGACGACGGTTATCACAGTGGCCGCTATGTTCACATCCATCGAGTATGTCTCTCCCCTGGCTTATTCGTCCACTGTCCATGGTTGCCTCCAATCGCGGGCGCCATGAACTACTCCCGTGATCCAGACTTCATCGCCTTCAACCCGGTACATGATGCGATAAGCGCCATAGATAACCTCGCGTGAATCAGGATCGTTGATCTCGGGGATGATCCGGCCCGACAGTGGGAACTCCTGCAGGCGATCTGTCGCTTCCATCAGCCTGCGGATGAACAGAGATGCTACTTCAGGGGAGTCCCTCGCTATGAACTCAGCAATCGCGGCAATATCCTCAAGGGCAGATGGCGCCCAGATCACCTGAGCCATTTCTCCAGCTTCCTCTTCGCCTCCTCATGCGATACTCCTCTGCCTTGACGAATCTCTTCCTCACCACGGGCAAACTTGGCGTTGATATAGAGGGCATGGATGACGTCATCCATCGTGGCGTTGTCCGGCAACGAGTCGATCACCTGTTTTGCCGCTTCTTTCGTTCGCATGATCATCCTTCCAACAAGGCTCTCCAATAGTATACCGCACCGCAGCAACCGTTTCCAGAGTCATTCGGCGCAGATTACACTTCTCCAGGGGCGGGGAGTTGGGCGCGTTCCACGCCGCCGAGGAGGTGCGGGAGGCTTTCTTCGAGCTCCATGGGCTCCGTGAGATCCCTGGCGATTTCCGTGAGGAAGCGGCTGGGCTTCATCATGATTACGCTGCCGCCGCGGTTGCGGTAGACCTGCGGGACGACCAGGTAGATCTCGTCGCGGGCTCGCGTGACCGCCACGTGGAAGACCCGGCGTTCCTCTTCGAGGTCCTCGGGGTGATTCATGGCCATGTCTGTCGGGAATCGGCCGTCGGCCAGCCACGGGATGAAGACGATCGGCCACTCCAGGCCCTTGGCCTGATGGACCGTGCTGAGGATCACGAACTCCTGCTCGACCGGGCCCTCGACGCAGGTCTCGCCGGAGAATTCGCCCGCCAGGCACGCGTCGGCGAGGAAAGCCTCGACGTTCTTGTACTGGCCGGCGAAGTTGGCCAGGGCCTTGATGTCCTCGCGGCGCATCGCGGCGTTGTCGTAGTGCGAGACCATGTAGTCGTCGTAAAACCGCTTGTTCGCCAGGTCGATGATCTCCGCGGGCGAGTCGATCTCGCGAGACTCCTTGAGCAGGTTCGCGAATTCGTTGAAGAAAGGCTGCGCGCTCGACGGCAGGAGACTGGCCGTCTCGATGCCGAGGACCTCGTTGAAGGGATCGGCCGCGCTGCTGATGTGCTGCCAGACGCGTCGGGAGATCGCGCTGCCCACGCGGGGCAGCATCTTGAGCAAGCGCAGCCAGGCCAGCTCGTCGTGCGGGTTCTGCGTGACGCGAAGGTAGCAGAGAATGTCCTTCATGTGCGCCTGCTCGAAGAACCGCAGGCCGCCGCGGATGTGGAACGGGATGTTGCGGCGTTGGAATTCGAGCTGGATCTCCAGCGAGTGCCAGTGGCTGCGATAGAGGACCGCGATATCGTTGAGCGTGCGGCCCTGATCCAGCAGGTGCAGCACGTACTCCGCGATGAACCGCGATTGCGTGAAGTGGTCCTGGCAGGCGACGATCGCGGGCTTGAGACCCGAGGAGCGGATCGCCTTGAGGTTCTTGGGCAGCCGCCGGCTGTTCTGCGCGATGCTGGCGTTGGCCAGCGTCAGGATCTCCGGCACGGACCGGTAGTTCGTCTCGAGCTTGTACTCGCGGGCCTCCGGGTATCGCTGCTTGAACGTGATGATGTTCTCGAAGTTCGCGCCGCGGAAGCTGTAGATCGACTGCGAATCGTCGCCGACGACGGTGAGGTTGCGGTGCTTGGAGGCCAGCAGATCGACGATCATGCCCTGGATCGCATTGGTGTCCTGGTACTCGTCGACGAGAATGTGCTGGAACTGCCCGGCCAGCATCTCGCGGACGTCCGTGTGCTCCATCATCAGCCGAAGCCACGCGCTGAGCAGGTCGTCGAAGTCCAGGAGCTGGCGGGCGCGTTTTTTCTCCGTGTACAGCACGAGCACCTTCTCGACCCCCTCCATCTCCTTGATGAACATGGGGAATCGCTTGGTGATCACCGCCTGGAGCGGCTCGAGCGTGTTCTGGAGGAAGCTGGAGATCGCGGCCAAGACATTCTTCTGGGGGAACCGTCGCTCCTTGGTGTCGACGCCGGCCTCTTCGACGCACGTGGCCAGCAGGTCCTTGGCGTCCTCGCGGTCGAGGATCGTGAAGTCCGGCGAAATCCCCAGACGCTTGCCGTGGATTCGCAGGATGCGGTTGGCGATGTGGTGGAACGTGCCGCCCCAGATGTCCTTGGTCTTCTGCTTGACCAGCAGCTCGGCTCGGTTGAGCATCTCGCGGGCCGCACGATTCGTGAAGGTGACCAGCACGATCCGCCCGGGGTCGACGCCGTGATGGATGAGCCAGGCCAGCCGGTAGGTCAGAGCCCGCGTCTTGCCGCTGCCCGCCCCCGCGACCACGAGCATCGGCCCGCCCGGCGCGGTCGCCACCGCCAACTGCTCCGGGTTCAGGTCCGCTCCAAAATCGATATCTCCCGCCGCGGTCCGCGACTGGAGTGTGAATTTTCGTGCCATAGTGCTCAGGCTTACGGAACGTCGGTGCCCTTGATCTCGACTACCTCGAAGCTCCGGTCGCCGCGGGGGATCGTCACCGAGAACTTCTCTCCCACCGTGCGTCCGAGGATCGCCTCGCCGATGGGCGACTGGACGGAGATGCCCCCGGTGTCCGTATCCGCCTCGTCCGGCCCCAGCAACTGGTAGGTCACCTTTTCGTTGCGGTCCAGATCCATGAGGGTCACCACCGTGCCGAACGCCGCGTGGTCGGTTTCGGCCTTCGTGCAATCGACGATGTCCGACCGTCTCAGCATCCCCTTGATCTCGCGGATGCGCCCGACGAGAAAACCCTGCTGCTCCCGGCCGCTGATGTACTCGCCGTTCTCCTTCAAATCCCCCATTTCCCTCGCCTCGGCGACCCGCTGCATCACCGCAGGCAATTCGTTCTTCTCCAGCCGCTCCAGTTCCTCTTTCAGTCTGCTGTAGCCGGTTTTCGAGATCGGTACAGGATCAAGCATCGCAATTCATCTCCACGTATCCAGTAGTATCCACTCTTATCGAATTCCGAATCCAACCCGCCCCCGCGTCCTCGCGAGCGGCGGCCGTTGGACTCCATACGCCAAGGGCTCACGGATGTTGGCCAATCACCATACCACAACTGAAACAGAAAGTCAGCCCCCAGGAGGGGAATCCGAGGACGGAATCCTCTCCCCGGTGGCTGATGACGCCTCCGAACGGCAGGTTGCCTCGTTGCGGAAAGCTCGAAATCCGAATTTCGAAACTCGAAACAAGCACGAATGACCGAAGCTCAAAATCCAAAACGGCTTCGCCCGCCTGCGGAGAGTCCACATGCGTGGGGCCGTTCAATCCGATGGCGATAGCGTTTCGGTCATTGGGATTTCGTGCTTTGGATTTGTTTCGGATTTCGAGATTCGGATTTCGGATTTGCCCCCCCGCCCTTGCCTCCCCCCCTCGATTCCCACCCGGATGTTCAGATCGCAGCCTCTCCCCCGATCGGCCGGATCACTCGGCAGGGATTCCCCGCGGCGAAGACGTCCGGCGGAATCGGGCGGGTGACCACGCTGCCGGCCCCGATCACGGACCGCTCGCCCACCGTGGTGCCGGGGCACAGGATCACCCCGCCGCCAACCCAGACGTCGGAGCCGACTGTGACCGGCCGGGCGAGCTCCAGACCGGTCCGCCGCTCGGCCGCGATGAGAGGATGCGTAGCCGTGTAGATCTGAACCGCCGGGCCGAAGAGCACGTTGCTGCCGATCGAGACCGCCATCACGTCCAGCACGACGCAGTTGAAGTTGAAGTACACCTTCTCGCCCAGCGAGATGTTCGTGCCGTAGTCGCAAAAGAAAGGCGGCTGAATCCAAACGTCGGTCGGGCGTCCGAACAGTTCCGCGAGAATGCGTCGACGCTCCTCCGGCTGGTCCTCGCGGGAGTCGTTGAAGAGCTTGCACAGTTCCCGGCACCGCCGCCGCTCGCGCACCAGTTGCGGGTCCAGCGGATCGTACAACTCGCCGCGGAGCATCTTGTCCTTTTCGGTCGCCATATCGGGAATCATCCTACCCGATCCGACGCGGGACCGAATCAGTCATTCCCCGAATCCGGCCGATAGAATCGGGCGGGCCCATGCGGTCTCGGGACGGGTTCTCAACCGGCGCGTTCAGTCGATGCGGAAGGTCGCCTGCGAACGATCTGAAAAGACCGACAGCCACCGACTATGGAGATCCATACTCGGTGGCTGTCGCGGGATAATCGAAGCTCTATCGGCTGTTCAGCGACTGGTGCACGTCGTGCCGACGGCGGATCACGCCAGATGGCGACGAATCCAGCCGACCAGTCCCACGCCCAAGCTGCCAAGGAGCAAGGCCCCGGGCGCCGGGACGACAGGGCTGTCCTCGCCGTAGTACAGCGTGCCGATGCCCTGAACGCCTTCTGCGTTGTTGGAGGGATCCTCCAGCCTGACGGAGGTGAGCGGCGTTCCACCAGTCACCAGGATGCCGATATTTGCATTCGACGGCGCACTATAGGCGGCCGAATCGTTCACCAGGACATTGATCATGCCAGGATTCCAGACTACGGCGGGGCTGAATTGGAAAGCCTGCGGGGTGTCCGGGAAGCCGGAAATCACAAAGGCGTCGTGGAACCAGTTGGCCACGACTGCATTCGAGGAATTGACATGGTCGCCGCCGGGCCCGACTCCAGCCAAGCCAATTGGCCCGCCGCCCAGGTTGACACGGTCCATGACGAGACCGTCGATCAGATTGCCCGCCGAGACAGGGCCCCCGCCAGCCGATGTGAGCGGCCCGTAGAACGGACTGACCCCGTAGTTCGCATCGAGACTGAAGTTGTACGCGGTGACCGATGTCATCCCCGAGACGGCCGCAGCCCAGGCCCCCGGATCGGAATCGATATTGTAGAACTGGACGCCAGCCCGGGCGGCAGTCGCCGATAAGATGCAGGCAGCGATCACAAGTGAAAGGACGGTCCTCTTCATCTATTCTCTCCTCTTACAGCGTGCTTCGACGGAATCAAGGCCCAGGAAACACCACATCCTGGCCGGCCGGGAGCATATTCCGGCTCAACAACATGCACCACCTGCCTCTTCCATGGCACAAACCCGTCCTCGCTCCCGCCCTGCGGGTGCAGCGAGTCTCCTCCGAACTGTCAGTATGGCAATATACACAATCCAGGTAGGATAGACAAGCATAATCTTCGGGAAGCTACAAGACCGAGAGGCGACTCGCGCCACGATCCGACAGAGCCGCGAGAATCCAGGCTTCTTCGCGACGTTCCTGGTCCCGCCTCAGGGGATGGCGGCCCCGCAGGCACTTGCCCCTCCGGGAGTCGATAGGACGGCGGAATCGGCTCTTGGGCCCCCACGAATTCCAGTCGCACATGGCCGACCCCGCTCGCCGAGCGCCGTCGACGCCCAGGTGGACGACACAGGTCCCTCAAGAACTTCCTTGATCCGGCCGGGGTCGATCGAATTGACGCGATGGCCCCTGTTCGTTCGCAGGCTCTGTTTCGATCGAACCGAATCCACGTTGCGAGGCATACTCCAGGAGACGCAGGGCACATGCGAGAGCGCACAGGCTCTCCCTCGAGTTCTTCATTCTCCCGTCCCTTCCACTCTCTGCGTCACGCCTCCACAGGCTGATGCTTCTTGACGTACGCCAGGTCGATGTCCACGCCCGAGCCGGGGCCGGTGGGGACTTGGATCTTGCCGTCTGTCACCGCCAGCGGCGACGTCCTGCACTCGAACTGCACGTCGGTCTTCAGGCCCTTGAACTCGTGATGCGGGCAGGCGTTGGGCAGTGCCGAGACGAAGTGAATCATGTACAGGAATCCGAGCCCTCCGCCGGACATGTGCGGCGTGCAATCCTTGCCGAACGCCTTCGCCATGCGGGCCACCTTCATCGAGCGGATCATCCCGCCGAAGTAATAGAAGTCGGGCTGGACGATCTGGAGCCCCTCGTTGGCGATCAGCCAGCGGAAGCCGTGCAGGCTGTATTCCTGCTCGCCACCCGCCACCGGCAGGGCCAGGGCGTCGGCGACCTGCTTCGTCTCCTCATACCAGTCGAACATCACCGGCTCTTCGAAAAAGCCGTAGCGATATTCCTCCAGCAGGCGGCCCACGCAGATCGCTTCCTGCACCGAGTAGAAGCCATTGGCGTCGGCGTAGAGGGCCATCTCATCGCCGAACGTCTTGCGAACCAGGGGAATCATCGTCTCGGTGCGGCCCTTCGGCCCCTCGGCCTTGTGGTCCTTCGTCATGAACATCAGGCCGCCGACCTTGATCTTCAAGGCGTGGGCGTTGTACTCCGCAACGTCCCGCTTGATCAGGTCCATGGACTCCTCGACGGACTTCTCGCGGTATTCCGTCGCCTGATACACCGCCACTTGCGGCTGACGGATGTCCCCGATCAACTGGCCCATGGGCTTACCCGCGATGCGACCGAGCATGTCGAGAATCGCGAACTCGACGGTCGCCAGCGGCACGCCGAGAGCGAGACCGCTCAGGCGGAAGTTCAAGCTGTAGACGTACACCCTGTCCAGCAGCAGATCGAGCTCGCGAGCGTCCTTGCCGATGAAGAACGGCCGCACCTTGTTGACGAAGATCGGATAGAGCGAAGCCAGTTCGCCGTGCCCGACGGAAATCCCCTCGGCCCCGTCCCTGGACCGCACCCGGCACAGGAAGTTGCCCTTATAACGAAGCAGCTCCAGGCTCTCGATGATGACCGGCGCCGAGAACAATTCGGCCTTGAGAACAGGTTGCCGGAGAATCCCATCGAGCACGCGGTATCCGTCGTTTGCAGTCCCGGCCGCACTCGGTCTTTGAGCTTCAGAAGCATGCGACATCGCAGGCATGGCGGCCGCAGCAGCTCCGGCAAGGGCACTCGCGATGAATCGTCGTCGATTGGTTCGCATGGGCATCCATCCTCATCATAGATCCAACGACAGGAACCGTGGCGTCAACACACAAGAGAGATTGTACGCCCGCCAAGACGCGGATTCAAGGAATCGCTGTTCACGGCCGTGGAGCGACCGTAGGGGCAGCCCCCCGTGGCTGCCCTCTTCCGTCGGTGTGATGTCGCAGGAACGAACAGGGGCAGGCACGGGGCCTGCCACTACGAATTCGTCGAAATCCGCAGGCGTTCGTAGGGTGCGTATCACGCACCGTTCAACATCGAATGCGTCGGAAGATGGTGCGTGATACACTCGCCGACGCTTGTCATTGAGCGATCCTCGCGAGGGCCCCGCCGCCCGGCGGCAGCGTCAGATCGATCGCCGGCTTCTTTCCCGAGATCCACTGTGCAGCCTTGGCGTCGAAGAGTTCGAGGTCACCGGGGCCTTTAAGCGAGCCGTTCGCCCCGGCCTTGTAGTCCAGGTTCACCACGACCACATGAGTCGGCTTGTCCGCCGCCCCGAAAACGCCCAGCAAAAAGCCTCGCGGCGAAGCGGGCGACTGCGAAGATTCCACGCGGAACGCGGCGTCGGCCGGCATCGGCACGCAGCCGGGCTCTCGCATCGCGGTGTGGTACACGCCCAACGACCGCAGCGGCTGGAGCTCCTTCGCGATCGCGACGAACTCGGGATTGTACGATTTCACCGCCTGATAGAGCGGGCCGGGGACGCCGTCCAGATTGACGAGGCTGCCCAGATGGTTCGGGTGGGCGTACACGTAGTAGCTGATGCCCTGAGCGCCGTAGGCGACGGTCGAGTAGACGAGATACCGAAGCTCGTCCGGATTCGGAATCCGCATCGCGTCCGGGGCCCACGTGCAGGCCTGCACAATGTTGAGGAATGGCGCCCCCGCGTCCTGCGCCGCCCGGCGGATCATCGCCAGGTTCAGGAAGTACTGGTCGCCATCGACCTTGAGCTGAAACTGATAGTGATCGTAGCTGATGAGCGAAGGCTTCACCTGTTCAACGTACAGACGCAGGTGCTCCTTGTAGGCAATGACCACGTCGCCCTGCGTGCCGAGCTGCTGATTGTTCGCGTAGGTCGGAAAGAGGTTGATGTAGGCCAGATGCGCGGGGTCACGCTCGCGCAGATATGAGACGAGCTTGCCGAGGGCAGGAAACTGCGCGGCGCCGGGCTCGTCCGTGATGAAGTACGCATACATCGCCGGGTGCTTGCTGACGCGGACGATCAAAGCGTCCAGTTGCTCGCGACGCGCCGGATCGTCCAGCGTCGCGGGCGCCAGCAGGCCGTCCGTGAGTTGAGCGCGAAGGCCGTGACGCTGCGCGACGTCGAGTTCCTTTTCGCTGCACCAGACGAGATTGAAGCCGCCCTCGGCCATCTGCTTTGCGACGGTGTCGGTGAGCGATGGGCCCGCCCAGTAGGTGGCGATGGGCGTGCCGATCTGCCAGGAGCCGCCGGCCTCCCCCGCCCGCGCCGCCGGGGCGGACACGAACACGGCCAGACAAAGAACGCAAGCCAATCGATTCCCAATCAACGTGCGAATGCCGTTTCTCATTGCGTCGAACTCCAAAATGCGGTCGTCTTCCGTCGCCCGGTTCGGCCTTCAGCCGCCTCACGACGTCCCCATGGTACCACCTCCCCACACGCCGTCACAAGCGGTAATCCTCGGGGAAGTTCAGATACGCGAACTTGCCGTGCAGTTCATACGCCTTGCGGTCGCGGGCCTTGGCCGCCGCGATCTCGTCGTCGAAGTACCCGAGGTAGTACACCTTCCCGCGGCATCGGATCCGGGCCTCCCACTTGTCGCCCCGCCGATACACGCCTATGAATCGCGAGGCTCCGCCGTTAGGCGCTCGGGCGGCCATGTGCTGTCGCGGCGTGCACACCAGGAGGTTGTCCCGCCGGTTGTTCAGGCCGTTGTGGTCCAGGTGGTGAACGACGTAGCCCCTACGCGGCCGCATGATCATGCGGTGCATGGCCACTTCGGTCCCGCAGTCCAACGTGATCGCGTAGGTCGTCCGGCCATGGCGGCTTGCATACCATCTGTACTTGCTCACCCTCTCAAGATCCGCGGCCTCGACGAGGGCGAACCGCCCGTTGCCCAGCGGAATGCGTTTGCTGCCGCGGCGGTTCTGACATGCCGCCGCCCGTCGCACGTGCTTTGCCGCCTTCTTCCTGGGCCGTCCCCACCATTTCGGTTTGAAGTTCCGGCAGGTGTCCGTCGGCAGGACCTCCTCGATCTCGCCGGGACAGGCCGGGTGGTTGGTGCACTGGAGCAGGCGGGTCGTGCCTGTCCACTTGTCCCTCAGTTGC
>JBDKUU010000624.1:0-3637 GCA_039679525.1 Phycisphaerales bacterium
TGGAGCCCGCCTTCCAGGGCGAAGTCTGGGTCGTCGCGGAGCACGCAGACGGCGTGCTCCATCCCGCGACCTTCGAACTGACAGGCAAGGCCCGCGAGCTGGCCGACTCTTTGGAATCCAAGGTCGGCGTCTGCATCGCAGGCAAGAACGTCGCCCACATGGCCGAAGAACTGATCGCCGCCGGCGCGGACAACATCTACGCCATCGAGCACGACCTGCTGGCCGAGTTCGACCCGACCGCCTATCGCAAGGCGATTGCCGACGCGATCGACAAATACGTTCCGCAGATCGTCCTGTACGCGGCCACGCCGCAGGGCCGGTCTCTGGCCCCGATGATTTCCTATCGCACCGGTTGCGGCTTGACCGCCGACTGCACGGGTCTCGACATCCGCGACAGCTCGCGGAAGAGCGAGGTCGGCCTGCTCCTGCAGACCCGTCCGGCCCTCGGCGGCAACGTCATGGCGACGATTCGCTCGAAGAGCTCCAAGTGCCAGATGGCGACCGCCCGCCCCGGCGTGATGAAACGCATCCCGTCCGATCCTTCCCGCAAGGGCAAGATCGTCCATCACAAGGTGGACATCACCGACGGCGACGTCAGCCTGGAGATTCTCAACACGGAACTGGGCCACGGCGCCGTGAACCTGCACGCCGACGTCATCGTCTCCGGCGGCAAAGGCATGCAGAGCCGCGACGGCTACGACAAGCTCGTCAGCCATCTGACCCACGCTCTCGGCCACAAGCTCGAAGCCGCCGCCGAGCGGGGCGCATCGCGCGCCGCCGTCGAGCAGGGCTACATCGAGCGAATCCACCAGGTCGGCCAGACGGGCACCTCCGTCGGTCCCAAGCTCTACGTCGCCCTGGGCATCTCGGGCGCGATCCAGCACCTGATCGGCGTCGCCAACAGCGGGACGATCGTGGCGGTCAACTGCGACCCGAACGCCCCGATCTTCAAACAGTGCGACTACTACATGGTCGGGACCGTCGAAGACGTCGTGCCCAAGCTGGTGGAAGCCCTTCACGAAGCGTAGGCCCTGAAATTTACTATTTACAATTGACTATTTACTATTTGCCATGTCGATGTCCCAAGTTGATCGAATGCGATTCTCCCTGCGGCCCGGCACAAATAGTAAATCGTAAATAATAAATCGAAAATCGAGAGGTATATCGTGCCGAATCATAGTGACTTCAACAAAGCGTCGGTTCTGGTCGTGGGCGCCGGCCCGGCGGGTCTTTCGACGGCGATTCAACTGAAGGTTCTCAAACCCGATGTCGATGTCTGCGTGATCGACAAGGCTCTGGATCTGGGCAATCACAATCTTTCCGGCGCCGTGCTGGAGAAGGAGCCGCTGAGCACGCTGCTCGACGCCGCCAAGCCCGGCTGGCGCGAGACGGACGAGGCCAAGCAAGTCCTGGCCAACGTGATCGACAAGGACGACATCATGTTCCTGCTCGGCAAGAACATGTCGTTCGGGATCTTTCCCATGATCAAGATGGCCCGCGGCATGGGCCTGGCCTTCGGGCAGATGATTCACCACGGCGACTACTCCGTGTCGATCAGCCGGCTGACGAAATGGCTCGGCGGGATCGCCCGGGGCATGGGCATCGAGATCCTCACGGGCTTCGCCGCCGATCACGTGGTCCACAACGGCGACACGCTCGCCGAGGGCGTCAAGCTCGTCGATCAAGGCGTCAACAAGGAAGGGCACAAGCAGCCCAACTATCAGGAAGGCGAAACGATCGAAGCCAAGTTCATCGTCCTGGCCGAAGGCTGCGACGGCCTGGTCACCGAGCGATTCGTGGAGAAGGCGGGCCTCAAGCGTCATTCGCCGCAGCTCTACTCGCTCGGCGTCAAGGAGCTGATCAAGGTCTCGCCCGAGCAGTACAACAAGTTCACCCGCGGCCGGGTCGTCCACGCGATGGGCTATCCGATCTGGACGCCGGTCCTCGGCCCCGGCATGTTCGGCGGCGGCATCGTCTACGCCGGCGAGCAGGACCATCTGGCGGTCGGCATGATCGTCGGCCTCGACTGGAAGTATCGCGACTTCAACACGCAGGATGCGTTGACGCGGTTCAAAGAGCACAAATTCGTCAAGCAGTTCATCGAGGGCGGCACGGTCGTCGAGGCCGGCGCCAAGATGATTCCCGAGGGCGGCTGGCACGCGGTGCCTCGCGACCCCGAGACCCAGAGCATCGGCAAGGGCAACGTGATGATCCTCGGCGACAGCGCCGGCTTCGTCAACATGCTCAAGATCAAGGGGTTGCACAACGCCATCAACTCCGGCATGCAGGCGGCCAAGGCCATTGTCGCATCTCTGGACAACCCGGGCTTGGCGGCGGCCAGGTACACCGCCAACGTCGAGCAGTCGACCATCGCCAAAGAGATGAAGTCGGCCAAGAACTTCCGCCAGACGGTCGCGAAGTTCGGGCCCCTCCAGGGCATGCCGCTGTCGGTTCTGAACAACTGGCTGCCGCACTTCGAGGTCGAGAAGGACTACGAGGCGATGACGGCGGCTTCGTACAGGCACAAGCCCTGCTGCAGCTTCGACAAGGACGGCTTCACGGCGGTCGCGGCCACCGAGCACCGCGAGGAGCAGCCTTCGCACCTGAAGATCATCGATCCGACGATCTGCACGACGAAGTGCCTGCCGGTCCTCGGGGCTCCGTGCGTGGCGTTCTGCCCGGCGGGCGTCTACGAGACGATCCACGGCCAGCCCAAGGCGGCCAACCCGTCGAACTGCCTGCACTGCAAGACCTGTCAGCGCAAGTGCCCGTTCGACAACATCCGCTGGACGGCCCCCGAAGGCGGCGGCGGTCCGCGGTACAAACGCATGTAATTCGCGTGGGGGGGGCGGATTTCAAACCTGCCCCTACGAATGTCAATCCTGGCGGGCGAGGCCTTCGACAGCCTCGCCCGTCTTCGTTGGTGCTTGGCAAACCGCGCGTCCGGCTCTACAATCGCAGGTTATGGCGCAGAAAGATTATCCCAAGACCAACGCGATTCGATGCCTGCTCGATCACGGGATCGAGTTCGAGCCCTCTTTCTACAAGTACGAGGAGCGGGGCGGCACGCGCGTGTCCTCACGGGAACTGGGCGTGGACGAGCACGTCGTCGTCAAGACCCTCGTCATGGAGACCGACGCCAAGGAGCCGCTGATCGTGCTCATGCACGGCGATTGCGAGGTCTCGACCAAGGGGTTGGCTCGGATCCTGGGCGTCAAGTCCGTCAGCCCGTGCGACCCGAAGGTGGCCACTCGGCACAGCGGCTACCTTGTCGGCGGGACCAGCCCCTTCGGGACCAAGCGTCAGATGCCGGTCTATTGCGAAGCGAGTATTCTTGACCTGGACAAGATTTACATCAACGGCGGGGCCCGCGGTTTCCTCGTGTGCATTAATCCGCGGGATATCTCCAAGGCCTTGAAGGTGACGCCTGTGAATGTGGCGACGTGCGTCTGATGGAACAGGGCTCGCGGGACGCGGCGACGTGTTTGCGGACCCCGGCCTCAAGCCATCCCCGAACCGAGCCTGAGGCCGGGACCCCTATGTTCTCTGGTTTGACAGTCGTTGTCTGTTGCGGCATACGGGTCACACGTGCACATCGACGGTCACCAACTCCAGGTCGAAGGTCAGGTCCTCGCCG